>NZ_JCARSY010000144.1:0-343 GCF_059641415.1 Vibrio rubrogenes | reverse complement strand
CACCGTTTGGCGCACTCACGCCGCACCGAAAATGCGTAATCATTGATATTCATTTCCTGAAACAGCACCGAGAGAATTTCCGGCACGTCCAGTTGCTGGAAGATCCGGCTGTTATGGCGCAGCGACAGTCTTTCCAGTGACGGCACCAAGGTAAGTGAATAAAAGGTATGATGGTGACCGGTATCACCCCGGCTAAAGTTGCGGATAATGCCGTGAACTTTTTGCACGACCTCATGATCGCGCAGCACTTCAAGCAGTGCGGTGCTATCGACCATCTGCTCGAAACTCAGGTCGCTGTTGCGACTGGCAATATCGATGGTATAGCGATAGCCATAAACCGGCT
>NZ_JCARSY010000143.1:0-322 GCF_059641415.1 Vibrio rubrogenes | reverse complement strand
ATTATGTTTGATATGCGTGGTTGCATCGTTTTCAACCAGCATGTCGGTATCTTTTTGCGCGTGCAGATAGATTTTCTCACTGCCCGACTGGTCTTCAAAACTCAGCTCGTTGTAACCGTCCCCTTGGTGGGTCTCGGTGCGGATCACCGTCTTGGTTTTGTGCTCAGGTAACGGATACGGGGTGACGTTATTGGCATTGTATGTCCGCCCGGTGATAATCGGTTGATCCGGGTCGCCATTAAGGAAATGCACCACCACTTCATGACCGATGCGTGGAATAGCCATCATCCCGTACTGCGCACCGGCCCAACCTTGTGTCACG
>NZ_JCARSY010000142.1:0-337 GCF_059641415.1 Vibrio rubrogenes | reverse complement strand
TATCAACCGACCTTTGTCATCGTAAGCCTTGAGGTATTCACCGCCACTGCCGTCAACTTCTTTAATCAGCCGGGCATTGCCATCATGCTGGTACACCTGTTGTGAGCCGTCACTATTGGTCAGCGTCACCGTGCCTGCATCTTCATCCCATTCATAGCGGGTATCCACCTGGGTCAGGTTACTGAACTGGCGGGTCGCCCGGGCCTGCTTTCCTTCGCCCTGCCATTCCCAGCGGAATATCGCCCCGCCGGCCAGCTCGCGCGACTGAATCACATGCTGCGCATCGTAAGTGTAGCGCTCCGTCTCGCCACTGGCATTGGTGGCCGTGATAAGCTGT
>NZ_JCARSY010000141.1:0-337 GCF_059641415.1 Vibrio rubrogenes | reverse complement strand
GCAGCTTATCACGGCCACCAATGCCAGTGGCGAGACGGAGCGCTACACCTACGATGCGCAGCATGTGATTCAGTCGCGCGAGCTGGCCGGCGGGGCGATATTCCGCTGGGAATGGCAGGGCGAAGGAAAGCAGGCCCGGGCGACCCGTCAGTTCAGTAACCTGACGCAGGTGGATACCCGCTATGAATGGGATGAAGATGCCGGCACGGTGACGCTGACCAACAGTGACGGCTCACAACAGGTGTACCAGCATGACGGCAATGCCCGGCTGATTAAAGAAGTTGACGGCAGTGGCGGTGAATACCTCAAGGCCTACGATGACAAAGGGCGGCTGATT
>NZ_JCARSY010000140.1:0-339 GCF_059641415.1 Vibrio rubrogenes | reverse complement strand
GAGTGACCGCCCAGTTCAAAGAAGTTGTCGGCCCGGCCCACTTGTTCGACGCCCAATAGCTCAGACCAAATCGCCGCCAGTTGTACCTCTGCATCCCCCTGCGGTGCCTGATATTCATGCCGCACCACTGAGCTGACATCCGGCTCAGGCAGCGCTTTGCGGTTTACTTTACCGTTCGGCGTTAATGGTATCGCATCAATCACCACATATACCGCCGGCACCATATGCGCCGGTAAACGCTCAGACAACTCTGCTTTCAGTGTTGCCACATCCGGCACCATTTCTTGATTCACCGCGGTGTAGTAACCGACTAACTGTTTGTCACCACTCTCACCAAAT
>NZ_JCARSY010000014.1:0-104263 GCF_059641415.1 Vibrio rubrogenes | reverse complement strand
GCTTCAAGAGGGACAGCTAACGTGCGGCATTTTTACTATGCGTTGGTTTTTGTGATTACGGTGTTATGCGTTAGGTTAGTAGTAGCGTTGGCTGCCCCTTAAGCGGGCGTTAGCAACCATCAATCTAGACCGATATATGAGGGTAAATAAGATGACAGAATCAATTAAGTTTGTAAGTGAACTTGAGTTTCGAAAAGATATAGAAGCGTTAGCAAAAGCAATTCGAAGTAGTGATATGAAGCCTTTAGTTCTTTTTGGTGAAAATGGGATTGGGAAAAGCCGAATTTTGAAGCACATCGGTGGGGTTCACGAAATTTATAAATATGGGGCACATAAAAACTTAAACCAAGTAATTAAAGAAATAATTCTTGAGTCTTTTAACCGAGGCTTTAATCAGGATGATAGTCAAAAAAGTATTCAGCATGTTTTTTCAATTAGTGATCAAGACTTGTTTAATGAAATAAAAAAAACTGGACTATTTCGCTGCTTTACTATGCGTCGGACAAGTCATACTGTTCTTACATTGGTATCAAGTGAACCGTTGTAAATAGTTGCTAACAAACGTCCAAGGAATCAACATACTTTTCCTAATCTGATAGAAACGCTGTCGAGAATCAGTTCTAAGACGTTTATGTCCATCGACGTTCCAGGTTGACATTGAAGGAAATGATTATTAATTTAAATTCACGGTTTAAATTTTCTTAAATAAAAAACACGATGGTGTAAATAAACATGTCTAAGAGAAGAAAAATAATTTATCAACCCTCAAGAAAGTTAGCTCCGAAATGTTTACCTGCTGATTTGGAACCAATGGCAAAAGATTTATATGAAAAGTCTTGTAAAGGCTCTTATCCTCTCTGGGATAAAATTAAATCCGATCCAAAGTCTTTTATTAATAATGACGACTTAAAAAATTATTTTTTAAAGTTAACTTATAATGGTATGAAAGCTGCGCAAGAACAGATGGTAAATTACATCTTGAATGTCGATAAGTTAGATTATTCAACGGAAGTTTTATTTAGAAGTATCGCTGATTCAATGGGTTGGATGATGATTCAAAATCAACTCTGCTATGCTAGAGCACTATACCAAGAACAACGTCAGCCAGACTTATTTAATTCCAATTTAGAGTCTGTGTTCGCTGCTGCAAATTCAATAATGGATGAAGATTCTTTGTCTTTTGCTTTAATTTCAGATTTAACGTCATTTATCCAATTAGGAGATATTTATTTATCTAGCTCTAGCAAAGGAAGCTGTGTTATTGAAGTAAAGTCTGGAAAAAATAATCATAAATTAATGAATTTTCTTTTTAACGCTAAAAATGATAATCAACCTTTTGAAAATGATTCTGAAAATTTATCTTTCAAAGATATAAAACAGATGGAGAGAATAATGAGACAAACCAATAGGATGTCACATTATACTAGATTAGTTAATAAAGGTGTTAGCTCCCATCCAGATACGAAAATGATTCACAAGATACCAAATGAAGAAGTTTTTGTTGAGTCATGGCTTGATGATTTTATTGAAGTACTTAATGGGAATAAAGTTAAAGATTGGTCTATAGGTGTAATTGATGATTATATTTTTGTGGGAAGTTACACCGGAAACAAAGCACTTCATATGGGACACTTAATTTTCAACAATTGGTTTGATGTTTCAGGCGGAACTCCTAATTGTCCACGAGTACTTTTGAATGACTCTATGATAGATCCATTAGCTCCCCCCGTTTTTGCTTTAGATATTCCAGAAGAAGATAAATTTGATGTGGTATTTGGTAGGAAAACTGTATGTATTGGTATTGTGGTCGACGAGTTTCTAAAAAGATGTGAGAAAGAGGGACTGACGGTTAGATTTGCAACTAACAAAGAAAAAGGGAAATTACTTCAATCTAAACATCGACCATATATGCACAAAGGAATGCCAGTTTATATAGGTAATGGTATAAATGAAATGGTATTGATGGAGGGAATATTTTTAAGAACGTTACATCATTATGAAAGACCAATATCTATAATAAAACATTACCTTAATGATCCTGAGCTTTTCGAACAAGGATTTGTTGATTAACTAATATGAATATATGGATAGTAAGTTTCCCCAATATATATTTCAAGTTAACTCTGGGCAAGCTTAAGTATGTACTGATATAGATTCTGACCCTCTTACTATAGGTAAAAAGGTCAGAATTCGTTTTGAATTTGCAGTATCGCTAGCATAAAACCTTATTTTACTCTTTGCTCTGCTGTCGGAATTATCCATAGAAATTTTTATCCGAAAATTAAATATGTAGAGCTGGTGTTCTAACTAAGAAATGTCCAAAAATGTTTTACAGCATAACAAAAAGGCGAACCACTCGGTTCGCCTTTGCTATTGATAACTCAGTCAGTCACAATCTTAATTACGGTCACAAACTTTATTATCGTCATCAAACCCAACTCTAACCCTCATAATCACTGACCGGCGGGCAGCTACAGATCAGGTTTCTGTCGCCATAAACATTATCGACCCGATTGACGGTTGGCCAGTATTTTGCTGACTGAGTATGTGGGGTCGGGAAGCAGGCGAGTGCACGGCTATATGGATGTTGCCAGTCGTCGGCGGCCAGATCAGCTTGTGTGTGCGGGGCATTCACCAGCGGATTATCCGTAAGCGGCCACACACCGGCAACGACTTGGTCGATCTCTTCACGAATGGCGATCATCGCGTCGCAGAAGCGATCTAACTCGGCCAGATCTTCCGATTCGGTCGGTTCGATCATCAATGTACCGGCCACCGGGAAGGACATCGTCGGCGCGTGGAAGCCATAGTCCATCAGCCGCTTGGCGATATCTTCTTCGGAAATGCCGGACGCCTCTTTGATGGGCCGAATATCGATAATACATTCGTGTGCAACGCGGCCGTTATCGCCTCGGTAGAGAATCGGATAATGGGCGCGGAGCCGCTCCATCACGTAGTTGGCATTCAGAATCGCCAGTTGAGTCGCTTCGGTTAATCCGGCGGTACCCATCATCGTAATATAAGCCCAGGATATCGGCAGAATCGAGGCACTGCCTAAATCTGCGGCCGCGACTGCATGGTCGTTGCCTTCGACGCCGGACTCAATGTGGCCGGGTAAAAATGGCGCCAGATGAGATTTCACTCCGATAGGGCCGACGCCCGGGCCACCGCCGCCGTGCGGGATACAGAACGTTTTATGCAGATTCAGGTGGGAGACATCCGAGCCGATAAAGCCGGGGCTGGTCAGTCCGACTTGTGCGTTCATATTCGCGCCGTCCAGATAAACCTGTGCGCCAATGGCGTGGATCAGTTCACATACCTGCCGGACATGCGTTTCGTACACGCCGTGGGTGGACGGGTAAGTAATCATGATGCAGGAGATTTCTTGCTGATATTTTTCGATCTTGGCTTTGAGGTCGGCAAGATCAATATTCCCGTTCGAGTCACAAGCGACGACGACAACATCCAGTGACACCATTGCGGCTGACGCAGGATTAGTGCCGTGCGCTGAGCTTGGAATCAAACAAATATGGCGGTTATTTTCACCGCGGCTCTGATGATAGCGCTGAATCGCAATCAGCCCGGCATATTCACCGGATGCACCGGAGTTCGGTTGCAACGAGAACGCATCATAACCGGTAATCGTGCATAGTTTGGTTTTTAAATCTTCGGCCAGCTCAGTATATCCGGCAACCTGACTTTTTGGGGCAAACGGATGGATTTGGCCGAATTCAGGCCATGTCACCGGAATCATCTCAGAGGCAGCATTGAGTTTCATGGTGCAACTGCCCAGCGGAATCATGCCGTGGGTCAGCGAGAAGTCTTTATTCTCCAGCGTTTTCAGATAACGCATCATCAGCGTTTCACTGTGATAACGATGGAAAACCGGGTGAGTCAGATAAGCGGATGTTCTGCGGCAGGATGCGGGAATCGCTGCGTATTCATCATGCTCAATCTCAGCGGCAATTTTTTCCGGATCGGCTTGGATGTCGAATACCGTAAACAGGGTCTGAAGATCATCCGGCGTTTTGGTTTCATCGAAACTGATGCCAAGGGCTTGCTCATAGCGACGCAGATTGAGCCCGGCTTGCTGTGCTTTTTGATACAGCGCATCGGTCTGGTCGCCGGTCTCAATTGTCAGGGTGTCAAAGAATGTCTGATGACGCAGAGTGTAACCCTGTAACGTCAGGCCGGCCGCCATGATTGCGGTCAGATGATGGGTTCGCCTAGCGATAGTTTTAAGCCCATCGGGACCATGATAGATGGCATAAAATACAGCCATGTTGGCCAGCAGTGCCTGCGCGGTACAGATATTCGAAGTCGCCTTCTCGCGCCGAATATGTTGTTCCCGGGTTTGCATCGCCATACGCAGCGCGGGCTGACCTTTGGCATCCACCGAGACCCCGATAATTCTGCCGGGCATAGTGCGTTTGTATTGATCGCGGGTTGCCATAAAGGCAGCATGAGGGCCGCCATAACCCATCGGTACGCCAAAGCGTTGGGAAGAACCAATCACAATATCGGCACCCATTTCTCCGGCCGGTTTGAGTAGCGTGCTGGCAAGCAAATCGGTAGCAACCGCAACCAAAGTTTTATTTTGATGGGCAGCCTCGATCACTGGGGTTAAATCAGTGACTTCACCGGTGGTTGTCGGATATTGCAGTAAAGCGCCGAAGACATCTTGCTGAGGCAGCTCGCTGACCGGCAACACCACCACTTCAAAATTCATGAATTCAGCGCGATTTTTGACCACTGCGATAGTTTGCGGATGAACATGATCCGCGATGAAAAAGCGTTGGCTTTTACTTTTGCCGGCTCTTTTACATAAGGCCATTGCTTCCGCTGCGGCGGTTGCTTCGTCCAAAAGTGAGGCATTGGCGATATCCATACCGGTTAAGTCAATCACCATCTGCTGGAAATTCAGCAGTGACTCTAAACGACCTTGCGAAATCTCAGGTTGGTAAGGGGTGTATGCGGTATACCAGCCGGGGTTTTCCAAAACATTGCGTTGAATGACACTGGGTGTAAGCGTGTCATAGTAACCCTGACCAATAAAACTGCGGGCAATTTGGTTTTTGCCTGCGATGCGTTTCAATGCCGCGAGCATCTCAGATTCGCTCATCGGTGCCGGTAACGACAGCGGATGTTCCAGACGAATGCCGGCCGGCACGGTTTCGTTGATCAGAGCTGCCAGACTTTCAGCACCAATGGTCTCGAGCATCATGGCTTGTTCCCGCTGACGCGGACCGTTGTGACGTGTTGCGAATTCTGTTTGAGAAGAGAGGTTGCGCAGTAGTTGAGTCATAATTTCCTTACCGTGACCACAAAAGGTATCCGTTGATATAAGCTGAATTCAGGGCATAAAAAAGCTGCGCACAAGAGATGTAAGCAGCTTTCGTTGATCAGTCTTCCAGTGTATTGAGATATTCTGCTTCGTCTTTCAGATCATCCAATTCAGTTGGATCCGTCATGCGGATTTTGGCAATCCACCCTCCTTCATACGGCTCTTCGTTAATCAGTTCAGGACGATCACCGAGATCTTCATTCACTTCAATAATAATGCCGCTAACCGGGGAATAGATATCAGATGCTGCTTTTACGGATTCGACCAATGAAAAGCTATCACCAGCATCCACGTCACTGTCAACATCAGGGAGTTCCACATATACGACATCACCTAACATTTGTTGTGCGTGTTCTGAAATGCCAACGGTAACAGTCCCGTCGCCGTGATTAAGAACCCATTCGTGACTGTCGGTAAACTTCAGCGTGTTATCCATGCATTTATCTCCAAAAAATCGATTATAACTCGTGCTCAGAGCGTCACCAGATTCATGATTTTATTCCTGAGGTGTGGTAAAAAATCAGTGAATGGCAGCAAAACATCATCAAAAAAATAAAATCTGTTTTGTTGTGTCATTCACCCTGAATCATGGGTTGTCCGACTCTTTCCATAGCGTAGCCAATTTAGATGATGTTACTAAGTTATCTTTAGCAAAATCTGAACGATGATATGTCTAACATTACCCGCTGAAGCAGCGGTAGGCAATAAAAATTTCTTATAGGAAACTTATTTTCTTGCTAGTATGTCAGTCATTGCCCATTCGAAGCGGTTTCAGTCAATTTTCAGGTAACAGTGATGATGTCGTGAACCACTGTGAGAAAAATGATGGTCGCACCGGAAGGCTATAATATTTATAACAATGACAAGATATTGATGGGATTGTCATTGCGTTTTACTTGAGGGGAAACACCATGGAAAAAAGTACGCTGGATGATAATCCTGCTTCGGTTATCACGCAGGAATCTCAGGAAAGTAATATCGATCCACTTCGATTAGGACAGCGTATTAAGGACATTCGTCTTGAGCTCGGTCTGACATTAGAAGAAGCAAGTCAGAAGACCGGATTGGCGAGATCGACACTGAGTAAAATTGAGAATGAGCAGATCTCTCCGACATTTCAGGCAATGCAAAAACTGGCGCATGGCCTGGAAATCGGGATGCCACAGATATTTGAGCCGCCGAAGAGAGTGCTTGCCACAGGGCGGAGAGACATTACGTTAGCAGGACGAGGCAAGCCACATCCGACGTCAACCTACGAACATGAACTATTGGCGACTCAGCTATCCGGTAAAAAAATGACGCCGTTTAAGACCCGGGTTCGTGCCAGACAGTTTGAGGAATTCGGCGATTGGGTCCGGCATGATGGTGAAGAGTTTTTGCTGGTGCTTGAGGGATCGGTAATGTTGTATACCGAGTTTTATGAGCCGATCACGCTGAGTGTCGGTGACAGTGTCTATTATGATGCCAGCATGGGACATGCACTCATTTCCGTCAGTGATGATGATGCACTGATTTTATGGGTGACGGCGAAATAATCAATTGATGTGTGTTTCAAGGTGTTTATTATAGGAAACACATTTATAAAATCAGAAATAAGGTCTGCTTTGCCGGACGATCGGACGTATGAAAAGGGAGAACCACATGTCATCTGAACAAGAAAACCAGTCGCTGTTAAGAACGCCGCTGTATGCTTTACATCAAGAATTTGGCGCAAAAATGGTACCGTTTGCCGGATATGAAATGCCGGTTCAGTATCCTTTAGGAGTCAAGAAAGAACATTTACATACTCGTGAAGCTGCCGGCTTATTTGACGTGTCTCATATGGGACAGATCTGTTTGACAGGAGAGGGCGCGGCATTGGCGCTGGAATCACTGGTTCCTGTCGATGTGGTTGATCTGCCGGTTGGTAAACAGCGTTATGGTTTTTTGACCAATGAAAATGGTGGAATCCTTGATGATTTAATGATCGCCAATTTAGGTGACTGTCTGTTTGTGGTCATCAATGCCGCCTGTAAACAGCAAGATATTGCGCATCTAAAACAGCATTTACCTGCACATCTGGTTTTGGAAGAGATGGCTGATCGGGCACTGCTGGCCTTACAAGGTCCGATGGCCGCCAGCGTATTATCACAACTGGCTCCTGAAGTCGCAGAGATGCATTTTATGGATATCCGCCGCGTGTCGTTGTTGGACGTCGAGTGTATTGTCAGTCGCAGTGGTTATACGGGGGAAGATGGTTATGAAATCTCTGTTCCGGCCGATCAGGCGGAGCGGCTGGCTCACCATCTCCTCACATTCGATGAGGTTGCTCTGATTGGCCTCGGTGCTCGCGATTCGCTGCGGTTGGAATGTGGTTTGTGCCTGTATGGTCATGATTTGGATGAAACCACGACCCCTGTGGAAGCCAGCTTACTTTGGGCAATCAGTCCGGTGCGTCGGGCGGGTGGTGCCAGAGCGGGTGGCTTTCCAGGGGCTGCGGTGATTCTGGAGCAGATTGAACAGCAATCAGCGCAGCGCAAGCGTGTCGGGCTTGTCGGACAGACCAAAGCTCCGGTTCGGGAAGGGACGGTGTTATTTGATCAGCAAGGCCGACAGATTGGTATTGTGACCAGCGGTACATCGGGGCCAACAGCGGGACAGCCGGTATCGATGGGATATATTGCCAGCGAGTATGCAACCCTCGACTCCGAGATTTATGCGGATGTACGCGGTAAGATGCTGCCGATGACGGTGACCAGAATGCCGTTTGTACCTCAGCGTTATTATCGGGGAAAATGAATCATTGAATCAAATTGAAAAGGAAAATACAGAAAGTATTTTCCTTTTTTTTTCGCGCGGCTATGATAAGCCATACTTTTATCAATGACGAAATATTCTAATGTTTTCAAAGTGGATTCGCACAGCACTATGCTGTTGTTGTTTAGTCTCTTCACCTGCATTTTCGAGTGATGTCTCTCCTTATATTGTCAACGGCACGGAAACATCGGTGGTCACTTATCCTGACTTTGTCAGTTTGTTTTATGATCGGTCAGAGTATGACCTGATATACGGTGAACATAGCTTATGTGGCGGAACCATGTTGAGCGACCAGTACGTGCTGACGGCGGCGCACTGTATTTTTAGTGGTGGCAGTATTGATGAAGAGTTTATGTTGTTTATGGCCGTCGGGCAGACTGATGATGAGACGGACTGGATTTATAACATTACCACCGTCAGACCGGCTGAGTTTTATTATTTCAGTTCATTTAGTGATTCGGAAAGTGATCTGTGGAAAGACGATATTGCGATTATTAAACTGGTATCATCGTTAAATACTGGCGGTACTGTCAATCGCCCACCCACGGATGAGTCCTATCGGAGTAATACCGAGAGTTTTACTGCAATCGGTCATGGCAATACCACAACCAATACCACAACGTATAAGTTATTAAAAACATCAATGGATTATGTTGACCAGTCAACCTGTGCTGCACAAAATTCCGGGTTGCATGATTCTCAAATCTGTTTTTCTGGCGGATCGGCTGCCACGATGAATAATGGGGTTTGTTCCGGAGACTCAGGTGGGCCGATCTACTGGAGTGACAGTGGTACGCTGCGTCAAGTTGGTATAACCAGCTTCGGGCCGACGATTTGTGGTTCTGGCTCGGTGACGGGGGTTTTTACCGAGGTGGCGGATTATGACGATTGGATAACCAATGTTTTGAATGGCAGTATTGCACCAAATTATATTGCAACGGATACAAAACGCCTGGAGTATTATCAGACACAGATTTTATCTCAATCGGATTTAAGTAGCAGTGCAACAACGAGTAATAGCTCAGGCGGAGGTGGATCGATAGGATGGCACTTGCTGTGGTTGCTATTCGGTATTTGGGGATATCGATGGAAGGGGAGCGCGTCTGCCACAACTCGATAAGACTGACATACCCATCATGTTTGATGGGTTGTAGTTCATGGCCGCTGCAAGCGATAATGGTTTTGCAAACCAGTAACCTTGCAGATGAGAAGCACCCATCGCGTGAAATTGACGTAACATGTCGCTGTTTTCAATCCCTTCGATGACAACACTGATGTGCTCTTTCCGGCATAACTCGATTAAGAATTCCAAAAACTGGCAAGAGTTATGATTTTGCATGGTCTTCATTGAGAAGTATCGGTCTATCTTGATTTGATCAAATGGCAGGTCAAAAAAGCTGTGGATAGAGCTGAAACCTGCCCCGAAATCATCCAGAGACAGTAAAAAACCAAGAGCATTCAAACGGTTGATCTGTTGAAGTGCATATTTATGTTCATCAAGAATTACGGTTTCAGTCAATTCGAGAATGATCGAACCAGGCTTGAGCCCTGATTCTAATGTGATTCGTAACATTTCATCGGGAAAATTACTATTCAATAACTGTAAGACCGACACATTGACGTTCACTCGGGCGAAGGCTTGATTTGTGACGTTATAGTGATTGATGAACTGGCACGCTTTTTCGAACACTTGATAACCCAGCTCAACGATGAGGCCTTTGTTTTCAGCCACGGGGATGAATTCATCGGGATAAATATGACCGTAATCTTTGGAATACCATCTGACTAAAGCTTCGAAACTGGAGACTTTTCCTGTTGTGGTATCAACAATGGGCTGATACTTGACCGAGAGGCTTTTATTTCTTAACACATCTTTTAAGCCGCTTTCGATGTAAAAATAGCGATCCACTTTTTTTTGCGTATGCCCCTCATACACTTCGATCTGAGACTGACTTTGTTCATTGGCGAATGCACATGTTCTAAAGGCGATACTCAAGATTTCTTCACTTTCAAGCTGATGGTCACAATCCGGATAAATCCCGAGACTCATGCCATTGGCAAAGAGGGTATTTTGTTGTGCCATGCAGGTTTGATAACGGAAAATAAATTGGGTACACATCATTCTGAGAGAAGTATGCGAAACCGAATCTCTGAATAGTACTGCGTATGTATCCAAACTGACCCGGTAAAGTGTTGCGTTTTCGTGAGGAAAGACTTTGGCCGCTGATTTGACATTGGTGATGACGTTTTTGAGTAGCGTGGAACCGTATTCGATCAGATAGGATTGTAATTCATGAATCTGAATATAAATGACCGAAAAGTCGTTGTTTGTTGATTGAACAAGTAAGTCCAGATCTAAAAGTAGTTTTCTCAGATTAAACAGGGAGGAACTATCATCATAGAAAGCAGCTTCTTTGAGATAGGTTTCCATCATTTTTTTATCAGAGATATCCCGGTGGCTTCCGACGATGTAAGTTTGACCGTCCTCGGTCAAACAGATCGCACTTCCTTCGATCCATAAGTAATTCCCGTCGGTTTTTTTTACCCGATATTGAGTGGTCATCCGTTGCTCAAAAGTATCGATATGGTAGTCGACTCGGTTGATCAGTAATGCCTGATCGTCAGGATGAACAAGCGCATACCATGCGGAGATATGAATCGTGGGTGACTGAATACCAAACTGAACATAGAAATTAGGGTTATAAAATGTCAGATGGCCTTCTGCATCCATATGAAATATCCCTTCATTGAACACATCAAAAATATGGATGAGGCGCATTTTATATTCGTTGTTGGGCGGCTGAACTTGTGACACCGCTTCCCCCAAGTCTTTTTGCATGAAATTGAAGGCTCCTTGACGCCAATTTATATGCTCATCAATCTTATTCGCTGGTTGGTCGTGTGAGAGTATTATCTCAATGATTCGGTTCTGGCTGCTTTTGATAGGCTTTTGTTCCCCATAGCGGCACCGTTGATATACTGTGTTTGAAGCTGCCGGAAGTCTCTTTAGTGGAGTAAGAGACATAGATCAGCGTTTGCGTCTTCGGGTCATATATTCTGCGCATTTTCATTGACTTAAAGAAAATACTTTTGGATTTTTTGAAAATCACTTCCCCAGAATCTGACTTGTTAATTTTTGCGATCATTTCAGGGGTTATCTCCCCTGTTTGCCGACAGGCAATCGATGAGTCGGATGGATCGGATAAACTGAGATCAGCTTCAATGCTGGCAATATGGCAGGTAACACCGGTAACGATGGGATCAATGAGCTGATTGATTTTGATATCTTGGGTTGTAAATAGGCCTAAACTGACATCACCAACTTCGTCGTTATCACAAGCAGTGAGTCCCAGAGAAAGCAGTGATGCGATAAATATATTCTTGAGTCTCATGTTTGGTTTCCAGCCGTCAAATGAGTCTGTCCATCATATCAAGATATTTGAGGATTCCCAAATAAAGTGAGCCGGATGAAGGAATTACCATGACATTGTATATGAATACCACGGTGAAATGATGATTGCCAATAGGGACTTTTCGGCAGTGCCATCAACACGGACATCACTTTTATCCCCTTTTCGGGGCATATTCGAGTAAGATGGCGTATTCCCCCCCCCTGATATTGAAATAATAGGGTTTTATGAATATCGCACAAATGAAAAACCAGTGGTTATCAGATCAAGTGGATGTTGCTTATCCAACCCCCCTCAGTTTGGTGGGGCGTGATCTTTATCTGGCATCGCTCCAGCAATGTACATATCAAGATGTCGAATTAGGGACCGTCGCTGAGTTGATACCACAGGATGTCTATCGTGTTGATTTTCATCGTCTAACCGTAATGTTTGCTCAGATCCAGGCCGAACAATACCGCGCATCGGCAGAAAAAGAAGCCATTATCGAGTTCTTTACACAAATTATCTATTCTCCGCCCTGTGAGTTGTATCTTGGTTTTGAGCATGGTGAACCGGTTGCCGCCGGGATTTTAACTCAGACAAAATCGGATGTTTTGGTGTCTGATTTAGTGATTGTTCCGGCCTGTTCAACTTATGATGCACCGCTCGATTTTGCATATCAGATCTTAAAGCACGGCCAAATTGATGCCGACCGGGTTTGTTGCGTTGAGCGAAAGGTATAGACGTGTTTACTGAGTAAATTCATATATTTTTAGTTCGAAAATAAATTATTCTTTGTTCTCGATCATAAAAAAATGGCTTAAGAATCAACGCATATTAAAATAAAGTTGAAACATTCAAAAAATATTGAATAATGGATGCGTTGATTGTTAGGAGAAGCATTTGCTTCAATATTCATTTGAATACAGGATAAAGCCTTATGTCGAACTCGTATGTGTTGGTCGTTAATTCAGGTAGTTCATCCCTTAAATTCGCGGTGATCGACTCTCAAAGCGGTGAAGCTATTGTTAGTGGGTTAGGTGAATGTTTCGGATTATCCGAGGCTGTTATCAGTTGGAAATATCAGGGTGAGAAAACAGAGGAAACGATCGATTATCCTGATAATCATCACCAACATGCGGTTGATCGGATTGTCAAACTGATTGAGTCTCTCGGACTGAATGACAGCATCATCGCCGTCGGGCACCGGGTTGTTCACGGGGGAGAAAAATTTACTTCGACGGTTCGAATCAATGAACAGGTCATTACCGAAATTGAGCAACTGGCAGAACTCGCGCCTTTACACAATCTAGCCCATGTCAAAGGGATTCGCGCAGCAGTTAAAGCATTTCCTTCGCTACCTCAGTTTGTTGTGTTCGATACCGCATTTCACCAGACCATGCCGAAAAAAGCCTACCGGGATGCAATTCCGACTGAACTTTACGACAAATATGCGATTCGCCGTTATGGTTTTCATGGTACCAGCCACTATTATGTCAGCCGTGAAGCGGCAAAAATGCTGGATAAAGATGTCAATGACACCAATGTAATTTCTGTTCATTTGGGGAATGGGGCATCTGTCTGTGCGATTCGGGATGGTCAGAGTGTTGATACGTCGATGGGATTCACCCCTCAAGCCGGATTGATGATGGGAACGCGCTCCGGTGATATTGACCCGGGTATTATTGAGTTTTTATTAAAGAAAGGCTGGACGCAAGAACAAGTGTTCGACACTTTGTATAAAAAGTCAGGTTTTCTGGGGTTATCCGGTCTGACTTCAGATGCCCGTGGCGTGTTAGAAGCTATGGAACAAGGCCATGAAGATGCCAAACTCGCATTTGAAGTGTTTACCTATCGAGTTGCAAAATATATTGCTTCATACATGATTCCGCTTCAGCGCGTCGATGCAATTATATTTACTGGCGGTATCGGCGAAAATTCACTGCCGATTCGTCGCGAAATTCTGAATTATTTGCGCGTGTTCGGATTTGTGGAAGATGAAGCCGCTAATGAAGCAGCACGATTTGGTAATTCAGGCGTGATTGCGCACTCTGAAATACACAATGCGGTTGCAATGGTGATTCCAACCAATGAAGAGTTAGTCATTGTACAGCAGTCAGTTGCATTGCTAGATTAATCGATATTTCACGATTGAAGGCCAACCTTTGGTGAGGTTGGCCTTTTTTATATCTGTCTCCTTCTGCCTGACAAATGGCCGATTTACCTTATATACGCTATGATTTTATGGGGTTGATGTTTCATCGTGTCGGACGTCCGGTCATGTTTTTGGTTGCTGGGCTATAATCAGGACATGATGAGAGGACAAAGGGATAAGTCAGATGACGGAAACACCGTTCTGTATGGTGCTGACTACAATCAACAGTCAGGAAGGTTGTCAGGCAATAGTCTCACGCCTATTGTCTGCACAACTGGTTGCTTGTATTCAGACATTACCGATCAATAGCCATTATCGCTGGGAGGGGGAAATCTGTACCGATCAGGAGATACTACTGTTGATGAAAACTCAGAGTCGTCATTATCAGGCGGTTGAGTTGGCGATTCGGGAAGTCCATTCGTACGAAATACCACAAATTATTCAAATCCCAGTGATGGATGGGTCTCAGGCTTACCTTCATTGGATTGAGACAGTGACACTGCATCCGGAAGAGCGGGGATAAATCAACTTGTCCCCGCTTGACGTTTGAATGGCGTATTTGGGAGCAGATGCGTGTGATCACTGTGAAGGCAATTTGTAAAAGCCATGGTTGTTGCGTGGCATTGGCAATAACGTCACAGAAAGAAGACAGGACGCTGATGCTGCTATAGGAAAATAGGGAAGAACAGGATAGTCTGTATCGAGTATCCTTCAATCGATAGACGGCAGTGAGAATGCTCTCAAGGAGTGCAGTAATGTCAGGAAATCAGAGCTTACAAACGGTATTCCATACACAGATGGAAAATCCACTGATTTGGCCTATTTTGGAAGTGCTGAAACGAGAATGCTCGGGCTGGAAAGTCCACACGCTTTCAGCCCGGTTGAATGAATTGGGGTATGTCCCGGAGTTAGATTCATCCCCGGGAAAGGATATCTTCAAACGCAATTTTTTGATTATGAATGCACTCTATCAACTGCAAGAGATGCTTTATCCCGAGCGCTGGCTTCAGGTCGAGGCGATGGATATTGAGTTACGTTTGGTGAGCAGTCATGTCGCGTATTTCATTGATCAGGCCGACCCGCTACGCATGTATTATACCGACTGGAGTAATTATGAAGCGAGTGAAGGCGAAGTCAAACGTCTGCTGAATGAATTCTGGACCCGTTATCGGCAATATATTGGTCAGGATGACAACGTGACCGATATGGATCGAGCCAGAGCATTACGGTTATTCGAATTACCCGTTGATGCCAGTGATACGGAAATCCGGAAAACATGGCGTAAGCTGGCGCTGCGCTGGCATCCGGATCGAGATAATGGTGATACGGAAAGGTTCCGAACCTTGTGTGAAGCGTGGCATATTCTGCGTCAGACGGCTGCGGATAAAATGATATGAGGTGACGGTGTCACCTTTTTGATATTCAACATAATCTGCAAAGAAGTCATCAGTCAATCGTTATCCCAAACTGCCGTGAGGCTGTTTTTGGGGAGTGTTTGTGATCACATGTCTTTAATGATCATTGACTGATAGTGTTAATTAATCTGCTGTAACTGAGACTGCATTTGTTGCACCAAACTGTCTTCAAACACATCAGCAGGGACGGGGCGTCCGTATAAAAAACCTTGCCCGTAGTCACAACCTTCCGCGATGATAAACTGCTCTTGTGCTTCTGTTTCAACCCCTTCAATGATGATTTGCAATTTGAGTTTTTTGGCGACTTGAATGATAGAGCGCACAATTTCTTTGTCCTCTTCACTCTCTTCCAGTGAATGCACAAAGCTTTTATCGATCTTAATACAATCGAAAGGAAATTTTTTCAGATAACTGAACGACGCATATCCGGTACCGAAGTCATCAAGTGATAGGGTGACTCCGAATTCATGAAGAATCTGAAGAATATCGCTAGCCACTTTTTCATCGGTGATCAAACCGCTTTCAGTGACTTCTATTTCCAGATGATGGGCCGGAAGTTGGTAGGCTTGCAAAAACTGTTTGACTTGCTCAACAAAGCGAATGTCCCGTAACTGCTTGGCTGAAACATTGACCGCAATTTTAAAATCGCTCAGATAGCGCGTCCACTGGCTGGCTTTTTCGATTGCCGTTTTCAGCACAAAGTTTCCCACCTCAAAGATCAGACCATTTTTTTCTGCCAAGTGAATCAGCGTTTCACTGGAGATTTCCCCCAAAACAGGATGACGCCAGCGTAGTAACGCTTCTGCGCCGGTCCAAAGCCGAGTTGTCGGACAGACTTTAGGCTGAAAATAGAGCATCAGATCGCCATTTCTTACCGCATGAAGCAGATAGTTTTCTAACTGGTGAAGGCGGAGTTGAGATTGGGCGAGCGCTTCTGAATGGTAGTAATACAAATGGCCGGAGTCTTTGCACGAAATCATCGCTGTGGACGCTTGTTCCAGAAGCCCGGTGACCGTGGTGTCCTCACCGGAAATGGCGATGCCAATATAAGCATGTAAGTGAATCGACTGATGATGAATATGAAAGACGGCTTTGCTCATCAGTACCAGCTTCTCACATAGGATATCCACATCCCGTTTCAGGTGGCCGGATTGCACAATCAGAGCCAAATCGGTGGAATTGGGTCGAGCGGTTAACAGTTCAATGTCTTCAAGTTCCAGCGATTCGAGTTGTGCATGATAGTGTTTCAGGACGTTTTCCCACTCTTGATAACCAAAGCGGGTTTGCAAATGGCGGGCATTGCTGAAGCCGATATGGATCACCGCAAATTTTTCACCGCGTGCTGCACAGTTTGCCAAGCGATTCTTGAGCTCGTCTTCCAATGCGAAACGGTTGAGAAAACCTGTACTGGGATCGTGACGCTTATTATATTGCAATTGCCGTTCGACAACTTTGCGGCGATCGATTTCTTGATGTAGCGTCTGAGTCAGATTGACATAATCGACCGTATCGTGAGAAAGCGTGTTTTCAATGTAGTGATTGAGTCGGTTGATCTCAGATTGCTGCGTCAATATTCTCAAATGAGATTCTATCGCGGACTGAAGGCTTTCCAGTAACTGAAATTCCAGCTCATGAAAATGGTGTATCTGGCTATCGATAATCACCAACATACCGAATGGTATTTGATTGGGGAAATACAGTGGTAACCCGGCATAAGACATGACCGGATCCGGTAAATAAGTCGATAGGGTCGGTTCTTCTTCAATATCAGAAACCCACAGTGGCTGACCTGATTCGAGAACAATCTGATGGAGTTTACATGCACAGAGCTCATCAAGGTTGAGTACACCCGATGAGTGATGACTATGACATATTCGCTCGTTCATACCTTCACGACAGCGTAGCAGCATCACCGTCGGAGAAGATAGAATCCCAGCAGCGAGATTCACAATATTTTGCCAGTTATCCAGAATGTGTTCCGGAATGATCAAATGGTTCGGGTGATTATTTGGCATGGTTTGATATTCCTGAGCTCAGCTGTTTCATAAAAGTCAGCACTCTATTTATAATCTAGCAAAAAAAAGCTTCGAGCACATACTCGAAGCTATAAAAACGTCAGAGTGAGCACGATATCATCGTTATTCTTTTGTTGCGAATTTGATAAAAGGTCGGAGGTCGATCGGTGCGTCCTCATCAATAGTGGGCCAGTCGAAACCGTTCAGCCGCATAAATGCTGCTTTGAATGTCTGATAAGCATCGAGCTGAGAAAAGTTATCGACATTGATTTTTGCCAATAATTGCTGCGTTTTAGTT
Source organism: Vibrio rubrogenes (assembly GCF_059641415.1). NCBI lineage: Bacteria > Pseudomonadati > Pseudomonadota > Gammaproteobacteria > Vibrionales > Vibrionaceae > Vibrio > Vibrio rubrogenes. Next base: position 86,851 of record NZ_JCARSY010000014.1, on the reverse strand, counting down.
TGTACTTCAGGAGAAAGCTCGCGCTCATCCAAGCGAATCAGTCGTTCCCCATCGACGGGGACAGTCTCCGGACCATACAGTTTGGTGGTGAAAAGGCGTTGCATCTGGCTGTTGCAGTTTTCATTCACACCTAAAGCCTGCATTGCCTGATTCAAAGCAATCAAATAAGGGCTCAAACCGGGAATAAATATACTGGCCCGGGTGAGCAAAGCCTGACAGACTACCGCATAAGCATGACCCCCATAGTTGGCAAGCTTCAGATTCAGGGAGTGGCTGGTTTGATGTAAATCGACTTTTGCCCGCCCCAGGGTGCCGTCCAGATAAATAGGATGGGTCAACGCAGAGCCGATATAAGAAAACGCAATGGATTGGCAACCATCAGCAATCGATTCTGAATTAATCAATGTATCAATCCATGCTTCCCAGTCTTCTCCGCCCATCACTTTGAGGGTCGAGTCGATCTCTTCTTCTAAAGCGGGTTCAAGCACGACATCGTGCCATTGATCCTGACCCAAATCGAGCAAGACACTCTGTATTGACTGGCCAATCGGTTTAATGGCGGAGTACCAGAAGCTATCACTGCCTTCTGCTTTTCGACGTTTGCCTGAAGCGACACTGTAAATGATGAGATCAACTTCTCCTTCAAAGTAAGTCTCAATCGCTTCGATCACAGCTTCTTTCGTGCGGCGGGAAAACACATCCCCCTGAATATTAATCGCAGTGCGGCCTTCACGTTGCGCATACTGTTTGAAGTAGTAGTTGTTGTAAAAACCAGCACTACCGGAGTGATTCGTCTGCGGTAGTGTATCAAGAGAGACACCGATAGTATCGGCTTCAGCACCGCCAAATGTGAGTGCGATCCGCGCAGCAAGCCCCAGTCCGGAAGATGCACCTAAGATGAGCACGCGTTTTGGGCCGTGTTGAATCGGAGTTGCGGTCTTAGCATATTGAATTTGTTGTATAATCGATTGCTCGCAACCGTAAGGATGTGCGCTATGTGCAACAACGCCATTGATCTTTGGGGTTATGTGCATGTCGGTTACCCTATGATGATGAAACATATCATGATGATGGACTGTGTAAACGTGTTGATTTTTTTCAGTTAACACATCAGCTACATTAACGCAAAATTGTCTGATGTTTATTGAGCTAGGGCAGTAAAAACCGAACTAGGAATCATGACTGCATGTCCGGTGCTGCGGATTGAGCAAGTAAAGGATGCAGATGTTGCGCCATCCATTCGGCAATCCAAGGTTGTGCATGTTCATTGGGATGGAGTCCATCGGATTTCATCCATTCCGGGTTGAGAATGACCTGTTCCAGAAAAAACGGCAGGAGCGCAACCTGTTTTTCCGTCGCCAGTTTTGGATATATAGAAGCGAAAGATTTGCTATAGCGCTGACCATAGTTCAGCGGGATGCGAATCTGCATCAGAATTGCCTGTGCACCGGATTGTGTGATGAGATCAATCATTTTGGCCAGGTTTTGCTCAGGGATCTGTGGCGAGAAGCCGCGGAGCCCGTCGTTGGCTCCCAGTTCGAGCAGTACATAATCTGGCGTATGTTGCTGCAACAGTTGCGGTAAACGAGACAAACTGTTACCAGTTGTATCACCGGAGATACTGGCGTTGACGACGGTGACCGAGCGATTGTACTTTTGTAAGGCTTGAGGGAGTAAACTCGGCCATGCCTGATCGGCAGACATTTGATAACCGGCACTCAAACTATCACCGACAATCAGTAACCGGGCACTATGCGCCTGTAATGAAAAAGTCAAAACCAGAAGAAAGGATAACCATCGCATGACGAACACTCCTGTGATTTCTGCAAAATATCTGAGTAAAACAGTGTCTACGAATCAGCAGAATTTGACAATTGTTAAAGAGGCTCATTTTGATATTTATCCAACGGAAAGCGTAGCAATTGTCGGGACTTCCGGGGCAGGCAAATCGACCCTGATGGCACTATTATCCGGACTGGATATTGCCTCTTCAGGTGATGTGGTGCTGTTTGGGCAGTCATTGAGTGCACTCGACGACGAACAACGGGCGGCCATGCGCAGTGAATCGGTTGGCTTTATTTTTCAGAATTTTTTACTGATTCCCAGTTTATCAGCATTAGATAATGTCACTTTGCCTTGTCTGCTTCGGGGGGAGCCTGAAGACCGGGAGCGGGCAACATCGCTGTTAAACGCAGTTGGGCTGGGGGAGCGGCTCCATCATACACCGGCTCAGCTTTCCGGAGGGGAGCAACAGCGGGTCGCCATTGCGCGGGCATTTATGATTCAACCTAAAATTCTGTTCGCGGATGAACCGACCGGAAACCTCGATCAAAAGACCGCTGCCGTGGTGATCGAGCTCCTGTTTCGGCTCAATGAGGAATTCGGTACCACATTGGTATTGGTAACCCATGATCATCATCTGGCACGGCGGTGCCAGCGTCGGTTGCAAATGAATGAAGGGCGGATCGAGGAGGTTGAATCATGAATTCATCGTATTTGGTCAATCGCTCACTGGTGCGATGGTGTTGGCAGGAGCTTCGACAGGGACAGTTGTGGCTGATTGTGATGGCGTTTGTGCTGATTATTGCCAGTGTTTTTGCGCTATCTGCGATTGCCCAACGTATGGATCAGGTGATCGTCAAGCAAGGCAAAGATGCGTTAATGGCGGATACGGTTTTTGTCAGCGCCAATCCGATTCCTGAAGCATTAATAACCAAGGCCCGGGCGTTGGGAGGAACGACATCACAGATGACCCGGTTTTCCACCATGCTGTTTGGCGGAGATGGGATGAAGCTGGTCTTTGTCAAAGCGGTGGATGACACGTTTCCGCTGCGTGGCACACTGCAATTATCTGACAGTCACATGACTCAGTCTCATGTTGCGCCAGACGAAGTCTGGCTGGATCCGCAGCTATTATCCGACCTCGGGATCAAGATCGGAGATCGGGTCAGTATCGGAGATATGGAGCATGTGGTTTCAGGCACCATCACCGAAGAGCCGGGCTTTAGCTTTAACCCTTTCCGTCAGATGTCGACCGTTTTTATTCATCAGTCTCAGGTGCCGGAAACGGGTGCAGTGCAAGTCGGCAGCAGGGTTGAATATCAACTGTTTATCAACGCCCGCGATGACATCATTCAACAGTTGAAACAACAGATCGAACTGACCCCCAGTGATGAATGGCGTGATGTCGGACAGCGCTCCAGAACGCAGGATATCTTTAATAAATCAGAGCAGTATCTCTCTCTGGTTGTCATCATTGTCGTGTTGATGGCGACAATGACACTGTTGCTGACATGTCAGCATTATGTGGCTTCTCGTCGCCAGACGGTGGCGATGCTGAAAAGTCTCGGTGCATCGAAACGCTGGGTTTGGCATTGGCTGATGGTTCAAGTGTCGATGCTCATCGGCATCGCACTGTTGCTGGGATTACCGTTGGGATATGGGTTGGAACTATTACTAAGGTTACCGTTAACTGGACTGTTGCCATCACCATTGCCTGAACTGGGGATGACCCCACTTGTGATGGCACTGCTCAGTTGTCTGCTGGTTGCGATTCCGGGGCTCGGGATCCCACTCTATCGGTTGGTTGATATTGAAGCCGTTGCCAGCCTGCAAAATCATACACAAGTGAAGCGCAAACATATTTATCTGTGGGGATTATGGCTTTTTCCTGTGGCGGGTGCGGCGTTGTACTGGGGCAATCAGTTTATGGTCTGGTTGGTCTTGGGAGGGATTGTGTTGTCCTCTGCACTGCTCGCCGGAATTGGGTTACTCCTGTTTCGCGGGGTACGGGCATTACCGTTAAATGCAGCGTTCAAACTGGCACTGAAACGTGTCAATCGTACGCCACTGGCCTCGGGGATTCAGTTGGGGGCGTTGTCTTTGTCACTGATGCTGTTTGCTGCTTTATGGTTGGTCAGAACGGATTTACTCTCGGACTGGTCAAGTGTGTTTCCTGATAATGCCCCCGATGTTTTTGCGTTGAATATTGCGACCCACGAGAAAGATGATTATTTGCATCAGTTACAGCAACTGGATATTACTCATTCACCGGTCTTTCCGATTATTCGCGGACGCCTGTCGCTGATTAATGGTACTGATGCGATCGAGTACGCTGGTGGCCGGGAAGCCAGTAATGTGCTACGTCGGGAAGTCAATTTCACCTGGGCAGAACAGTTACCGACCTATAATCAGCTCGTTGCGGGGCGCTGGCAGTCAAGCAATGGGGTTTCGGTGGAAGAAAGTGTCGCGCGTGAACTGGGGGTGAAAGTTGGTGATCAATTAACCTTCATGATTAACAGCCAGCCCGTTACGGCTCAGGTGAACTCAATTCGGCAGGTGGAATGGCGTGAAATGAAGCCTAATTTTTACTTTATATTCACGCCAGATCGACTGGCTCAGCTTCCCGCGACTTGGATGGTGAGTTTTCGTCTCGGAGCCGATGCATCACATCAGCTATCGCAATTGGGCCATGCTTATCCAACCGTGAGTCTGCTTGATTTACGAGAGATGACTCAAAAAATTCAAGGGTTGTTATCCCAGATTATCAATGCCATTTCAATTCTGGCTGTGGTGGGGGTAATTGCCGGTTTACTGCTGATTTATACGTTACTGAGACTGAGCCTCATGCAGCGGCATGAAGAAATGCAACTATACCGCACCTTGGGGATGAGTCGGCGGCGGTTGATGTGGACGGTGCTGGCTGAATTCGGCCTGATCGCGGTTGTGGCCGGCAGCTTATCAGGCTTTGGCGCCGATGCGCTGGTTGCCGCGATCATCCATTACGCTTTTGAACTGACGCCGCGCATCCATCCGCTGTTATGGGTCATTCAGCCTATCTTTGCGTTGATGATGGTGATGGTTGTCGTCGGGCGTTTAATTCGGCAATTGACGCATTCGCGTCATTCTGTGATCAGCGATTTGTTAGTAAGGCTTTGAATTTGAAAAATTCCGTTCATGAAGCAGAAGAAGAAAAGTTTTTTAAATCTATAGGTGAGGTATATGATTATTTTCAAATAACCCAGAGTTGTCTGACTTATATAAAACTAAGAGAATTAGAATCATTTTCGTGGAGTCATCTTAACTTTGCGTTATGATTTTCTCGCAGATTTGCACAATTGGTAGGGTGTAGACCGCAAATCTGATAAAATCCAAATCTTCCAGTAATCACGTTGATAGCACTGGATTTACCTAAGATTAGGAACTATTTTGACCAATAATGATATTTTACGCCGTGTGCGTTATACATTTGATCTAAAAGACAGTGTAATGACTGAAATCTTCTCTTTAGCCGATTTGAATGTGATAGATGAACAAGTCACGAGTTGGCTGAAAAAAGAAGACGATGAATCTTTTGTTGAGCTTAACGACACAGAGTTGGCTGTATTTCTAAACGGTTTTATCAATTTTAAGCGCGGTAAACGCGAAGGTGAGCAGCCTAAGCGAGAAGAGAAGTTAAATCATAATATTATATTCCAAAAGTTACGTATTGCTTTGAACTTGAAAGCTGAGGATATCCTAGAAATTTTGCAACTTGCAGACTTTCGTTTAAGTAAGCATGAACTTAGCGCATTTTTCCGTAAGCCAGAGAACAAGCATTACAGAGAATGCAAAGACCAAGTTCTTCGCAACTTCTTGCTCGGTCTTCAGCGTCAGTTGCGTCCAAGTGGTGACAAATCCGAATTATAACAAATGAGTATGTCGTCTAACTAAGAGAACCTCAAAAGCGGCCAGCATCGCTGCCTATGCCCAGCTCACCATCATCCCGACATCGTTTTTTTTCGGTGCCAGTGCAGTGTAAGTGGCATCAGGCTTGCTGGCGAGTGGTCGCACCAGACCACTGCCTCACAGTTTATTTTTCTCAGTCTCCGGCTCCAAATTATAACGCTCAATCCCAGCACTAAATCCTTATTGTGATTAGGGATAACTAATCCGTGAATATATTGAACCTTGTTCATAAAGATTAAAGATGCATCCTGAATGTGCAGAGCAAAGCGTATCCATTGACTATGATTTAACATTGTTTCAAACACTAACAATAAACTGACGAATTTATTTTTACAGTAGGATTGGTACATAAGAGGCTTAGATGAAAAAGATTCAATCAACAGTATTCGCTGCGATTGTTTGCAGCCTGATTGGTGTGAATGGCAGCTATGCAGCGCAAAGTTCACAAAATCTGAACAAGATACAAAATCAACAAAATTCAACAGTCGATATTCTGGTCAATGGTAGTTTTCAGGGAGATACCGGCTGGTGGGCATCGGGTGGAACCTTTAACACGCAGGATCAACAGGGATGTATTACATTCACTGATGGTGGTGAGAATCCGTGGGATGTAGTTTTAGGTCAGTCGAATCTAAAATTACTAAAAGATGAAATATATACCCTCCGATTTAGTGCGATGGCTCAGAATGCAGCTAATTTAACAGCAGTGATTCAGCATGATGGTGAGCCTTACACCAACTATATGAATCAGTTGCTCACTTTAAATAACACGGTTCAATCATTTGAATTTGAGATTATACCGTCTGCCAGAGATAAAAAAGTACAGTTGGCTTTTCAAGTCGGGGCACAACAGCCGAATACCGTGTGCCTGAGTGATATCTCCTTGTATGGACCGAAATACCAAGAAGAAGATCGGCGCTCAGCTGTTCGTGTCAATCAGGTTGGTTATCTGCTAAATGCAAAAAAACGGGCCACCATTCAGACCGATACTCAGACACCGTTGCCGTGGCAGTTGTTAGACGCTCAGGGAGAGGTGATTGCTGAAGGTCAGACCATTCCCTTTGGTCTTAACAGTGCTTCAGGAGAGCAGGTTCAGATTGCTGATTTCAGCCAGGTACAGACACCGGAAACGCAGATCACTCTTGAAGTCAACGGCCAGAAAAGTCATCCGTTTGATATCAGCCATGATATTTACAAGACGATGAAATATGATGCGCTGTCTTTCTTCTATCAACAACGCAGCGGAATTGAGATTGAAAATGCCTACGTTCAGCGCGCTGATTTGGCCCGGCCGGCTGGTCATCCACAGGAAATCGTGACCTGCTTTAATCAAATCGATGCCAAAGGGAATCAGTGGCCCGGATGTGATTTTTCTCTGGATGTCACAGGTGGATGGTACGATGCCGGCGATCACGGCAAATATGTGGTGAATGGCGGGATTTCGGTCTGGACACTGATGAATTATTACGAGCGTGAAAATCTCTATAAAACCAATCATACCAGTGCATTTGCTGACGGTATGGTTCAGATCCCTGAGCAGTCTAACCAGTACAATGATTTACTGGATGAAGCCAAGTGGATGATGGACTTTATGCTGGCCATGCAAGTTCCGGAACATAAAAAAGTCTCGGTACCGGTTGGCGATCAGTCCGGGCATCTGTCTGCGTTAAAACTGACAGAAATCGATGCCGGTGGCATGGTTTTCCATAAAATTGCCGATGCAGAATGGACGGGTGTTCCTCTGCCACCTTATGAAGATCCTCAACCACGCTTCCTGAGTTATCCGAGTACTGCGGCAACATTGAATCTGGCCGCGACTGCCGCACAATGTGCCCGTATCTGGCGTCCTCTGGATGCGACTTATGCAGACAAATGTTTATCCGCTGCTGAAAGAGCATGGCAGGCGGCCAATGTTCACAAAAATGTGTATGCCTATGATAACTTTAACGGCTCCGGTCCTTATGGCGATACCCATCTGGCGGATGAGTTCTACTGGGCTGCTGCTGAATTGTATGTTACGACTGGTAAAGGAGAATACAAAACCGCGCTTGAACAATCCCCTTATTACTTGACCACACCGACAACAAGTGATGATCTGACATGGTCAAATATGGGCAGCGCCGGCACGGTTTCGTTAGCACTCGTCCCGAATAGCCTCGATGAAAACACGATTGAAAAGGCGCGTGCAAATCTTCTCAAAGCTGCGGATATCTATGAAGCCAGTGTCAAGACACAAGGATATCTGATTCCTTATCAAAGCGATCAATATCCATGGGGTTCAAACTCTAATCTGATGAATCGCAGTATCTTCCTCGGGCTTGCTTTTGACTGGACGAAAACACAAAAGTATTTACAGGCGATGTCTGATGCAATGGATTATATGTTAGGACGTAACCCGATGGATCATTCTTATGTTTCTGGGTATGGCTCTTATCCGCTGCAAAATCCTCATCATCGGTTCTGGGCTCATTCTGAAAATCCTGATCTCCCGATTGTCCCACCCGGCGTTATCTCAGGCGGTCCGAACTCTATCGACTTTAGTGATCCGGTTGCCGCCACGCTGAAAGGAAATTGTACCGGACAAACCTGCTGGATTGATGATATTGGTGCCTGGACGATGAATGAAGTGACAGTCAACTGGAATGCGCCTTTCTTCTGGGTGGCTAGTTTTCTGGATGAACATGCATCCTGGTAGCGGTGCAGTCGCTTATTTTCAGGATAAATGGATCACTTTGATGCGGATAGACAGGCGTGATCAGATCGATTTAAGCCATAGGATTTAAGCACACAGAATTTAAGCAACAGAACAGCCAGACAAAGGCTACCTACGGGTAGCCTTTTATCGGTCGGTGTTCCTTGACGAAACACGTATGAATCCAGTATCTTTCCCCAATCACTTCTTGAGGAGATTACGCCAATATGAACAACTAAACCTGTCATCCATTGCTCATTTTATTTTTGGATCTACAGGGTTAGTCGGCGTAGCTCACTTTCCGATATTTCTTTACAAATCCGTGCTTGAATCTCTAATCGCTCAGCGTCGAGCGGGTCATTGCCGGGTATTTGTATTGATGCCATCTCTGTCACTGTCTAGCTACGGCTGATGTCCCTGTCATACAGGAGGCAATTATGCCAGTCTTACAGGCTTACAACATCAGTCATCAATTTGAGAACGGTGAAAGGCTGTTTCAACAATTATCATGTTCCATGATTAAGAATCGTGTCGGGTTGGTTGGTCGCAATGGGGTGGGTAAATCGATACTCGCTTCAATCTTAAGTGGCGAACAACAGCCATCGAGTGGAACGGTGACGTTACCCAAGTCATTTTTAGTGTATCGTCAGCAACCGTCGGACTTGCTATCCGGTGAGCTTTCTATTGCGCAATTTTTGGGCAAACACCATGTCCTTGAAGCGTTAAAGCGGGTTGAATCCGGTGATTGTTCAGAACATTGGTTTGATGTGATTGGGGAGCAGTGGGATTTACCCATACAACTCATTCAGCAACTTGAAGTGCTGGGACTGCCACCAGAAGCAGACTTTCCTTGCGCCCGATTGAGTGGCGGGCAATTAGCACGATTACAGCTTTGGCAGATGTTTGCAAGTGACGTTGAGCTGCTGATTCTCGATGAACCTTCCAACCACCTTGATGTTCAGGCAAAACAATGGTTGTTGGCATCGATGCGAGCGTTCAACGGTGCAATTTTACTCATTAGTCATGACCGGGTACTGCTGCGTGACATGGAAGAAATTTGGGAGCTGTCCGGGCTTGGATTACAAATATTTGGCGGGAACTACGATGCTTATGCGGAGCAGAAACGTACCGAGTTACAAGCGGTCGATCGACAGCTGGCAAGCGTTGATAAGCAGAGAAAAAAGCTGGCAGTGCAAGCGCAGCGCAACCGGGAAAAGGCCGAGCAAAGAGCGGCGCAAGGGAACAAATTACGTCAGGCAGGTAGCCACGGGAAAAGCTTGCTCGATGCGAAACAAGATAAAGCCACCGCGCATGCCTCAAGTCGCAATAAAAATGAGCAACTTCGTCAGGTTCACCTCCAAAATAAAACGCAGTTATTAAAGGCCAGAAAAGAGCAACTGAAAGGGCAAAAGCTCTATCTTGAAGATAGCCCAAGCCACGCAGGTAAGGTGGTTTCGATGCTTGACGGTGTATTGCCGTTTGGTCGAACTCAGCCCATCTCACTCCAAGTCTATGCCAATGAAAAGATTCATCTGAGAGGTAACAATGGCAGTGGTAAATCAACGCTGTTGAAAACGTTATTCGGCGAGTTTGCTCTTCAACAAGGGGAACTGCGATTGAATACACCATTGTATTATCTTGATCAGCATTTTGGGACGGTTCAACCCACGCTGTCGGTGTTGGATAATTTGATGCAACAGTGTGGTGGTATCAAAGAAAGCGATGCCAGAACATTGCTGGCCGGAATTGGGTTTCGTCGTGACAGTGTCTTTCGTCTGGGTGGTACGCTGAGTGGCGGCGAGACAATGAAGTTAGCGATGTTGATCGTCAGTCATCAACCTGAACAACCTTTGTTACTACTCGATGAGCCCGATAATCATCTCGATCTCGAATCAAAAGTCATCTTGGCACAGGTCTTGTGCAACTATCGTGGCGGTTTCATTCTGATTAGTCATGACCATGATTTTGCTCGTGAATCAGGCGTACAGCGAGATATTTCTTTGTAATGTCGCCACAACAGGCTTTGGCCAGTGAATGAGGCCAAAAGCCTTTGTCTGTCATCAAGCTTAAGGGCATATTATCGGTTCGATGCATTGCCCGATATATTCGAATAACGAAATGTGTCCTTGGTTTTATATCAAGCGCTGTATACCGGCTCCATATTATTTAACGATCGCTTTGATATTTTTGTTAGACAGACAATGTTTTGATTGAAAGGGGTTGTTATATTCTGAGTCAGCTTTGTGATAATAAAGTCAGTTTGTAAAAAAAAATGCTCACACCCACTTATTGCAACTAATTTTATATTATGCATTCGCATTTTTATGCTTCTTAGTCTAGGTACGAGCAAATGGTATTTGTGGGGAAATCTTTGTTGATCGCATTATTCGTGCTACTGAGCGGATGCTCCTATAAATATTTGGTTGTATATGATGGCGATGTCTATTTGGGGGCATTCAATCATGAAAAAAAAGAGGCACCTGGTTGTATTTATTCATCGATTGAAGGAAGTGGCATAAAACTTGGTACAGCAACATTTGGTTTGGGTTATTTTAGTAACAAAAAAATGGAAATCGATAAAAATTTGTCAAGTCATTGTGAAAGTAAAATAGGTGAAGTTTTTGTAGTCGATAAAAAATTATCAGAAGAAAGTGTCACCTTTAAATAAATCATATCGTTAGGGGGTTATTATGAAAGGTGAACTCTGTGTGTTACTTCTTTCTGGAATATTAACTGCCTGTGCTTCAAATCAGCATTTGGTTTTTTTTACCAATACAACCATCGGGTTAGAGGTTGGCTCGGAACCTTCCTCTGGAACACCTGCAAAATTTGTACTGGGTTATAAACGTCAGGAGGGAGTCATCGATCCCTTAATACCCAATTATGAATTCAAGTCTAGTGCTTCGAAACTTCCCAGTGCTTCGGAGGCCGGTGTTCCGAATACGCTATCGAAGCCCGAAAATGGCAATACACATATCGTATTAACACCTGTGGGGGTTGCAGTACCGAAAGAGACTATTCCTCATTCTGTATTGGCCAAGATGAATTTTGGCGCCACTGGTGGCGGGACCGGAGCTTCTGCATCTCAATGGTTTGCCACTGGCCTTGCTGCAGAATCTCTCGCAAAATTACCGGGTGTGACGAGTGCGCTATCCGGATATCCTGTCGGGTCAGGTATCGACTTGGGTCTCCATGATCATGATTTATCACGATATGCCTATTTGGTTGATATTTACAGTATTTTAAAAAAGGCTGCTGAATCAGATGATCATGAAGCTATGAGAATTAAAGATAAAGTCGATGCACTTGATCGTGGAGAATACAGGAAAGAATTTATTTATTACTATATTGATGATGTTAATGGTAAAAAAAAGGTAATCCCTGAAGATGAACAATTTAGCGAAAAAAAATCATTTAATAATATCACGACATATTTAAGTAGATTAGATGAATCGATTCGTGTCTGTCGTAAAGCTATTTTATCAGAAGAATTGATAGATACAGCTAAGGAAAAAGAAGCCATGTTAGCCGCAATAGTTGAATATTCCCCAAGATTGGCAAGTGGTAGAGAAAAACTTTCAAACCATAAGTCAGTGATAGAAATGATCCATTATGTAAACAATAGTCTAATCATGACTAAATAGGAGAATGCATATTATGGATATTGAAGACGATAAGACATATACATCCAATGAAGATATCAACCAACGTCTCTCCGAGATTTTGCGAACGATTCTTCTGCATAAAAAAATAGAGTTAATTGAACGCAAGGAGAACGGGTGGCAATTTAAGATAATTGACGAATAATGAGTATTATTCGTAGACCAATAACGATGGTATCCATTGCTCATCCGGGTCGAGTCATCGAGGGAGTGATGGTGATGCGTTCCCTCCTCCCTCAGTCATCTGGCTGCAGCCCTGTGGCTTCATGGATTAACCATCGTTTGACTTCCGCAATGCCCGGTTCATTTCGCCTTGAATACTTATAAGCAAAGTAAAATTCATCGCCGGTTTCAATATGGTGAGCCGGCAGGCGGATCAGATCGTCTCTGGTTCTATCCTCATTAAACATATAGTCATTGATTAAACCGATACCAAGCGAATATTTGGCAGCTTCATAAGCGAGCAGTAAATGACTGAATTTGTGCAGTTGCAGTTCGTCGGGTAGGGGGTGGCCTGATTCGGCAAACCATCTGCGCCAGTCTTCGGTATATTCGTTGTAGATACCAAAAGAGGTCGCGAGAGGAAATTCGCCCAATGTCTCGGGATGTTTTTTCAGCAAGTCGGCCATGTCTTTGTCTGAGCGGATGTTGAGGGCACTTTTCATCGACTCATAAAATGCGGGGCTGCAAACGGGAAAGAGTCGCTCTCTGTAGATGTGCTTAAAGTCAAACCCGCGTTTTTCGCTGTCCGTCGTGATGAAACAATCCGCTGTTTTGTCAGAAAGTTCGAGCAAGCTGTGTGACATTGTGATGCTGATATCCAAATTCGGATGCAGCCTCATCAGATCGGGCAGGCGTGGCATTAACCAGCAAACGGCAAAAGAACTGTAGACGGCAATTCTGACTTTGGTTTCACTTTCCCCGCGTATCAGGCTGCTTGCGTGAGCAATTTGTGACAAAGAGCTGCTGATCGCATCCAGATAATGTTTTCCCTCTGGTGTCAGGCTGAGATAACGGCCTTGACGGTGGAAGAGACTTTCGCCCAAGTGATTTTCCAAGACGCGGATCTGATGAGACACCGCACTTTGGCTGAGATTAAGCTCCTGCGCAGCGAGCGAAAAACTGTTTAATCGGGCAACCGCTTCAAATACGGGTAAGGCTTTTAGTGGTGGCAGCATTTTTATTATCCAAAAAATGAATACTAAGTCAGGATATATCATTTTATCGTCGCTGAAGTCGAGATTAGACTGTAATTCTTGATGTTTTTATCGATATGGGCAGGGGAAATGTCTGGGAAAACGGTGAGTAGCGCTATTTTGATCCTGGTGATCGGAAACTTGTTCGCGACTTTGTGCGATGTGTTTATCAAGATGGCGGGCAGTAGTATGTCGGCATATCAGTTTACGTTGATGCGTCTGGTGATGATTTGTCTGATTTTGTTGCCATTGGCCTATAAGCATATCAATTTTAAGGGGGAGGTTGGCCTGAAATTGCACGTGTTAAGAGGCAATCTTTGGGTGCTGGCGAGCATTTTGTTGATTATTTCTTTGTCCCAGTTACCCCTTGCGACGGCCAATGCGGTGTTTTATATCGCTCCGATTCTGATTGTTTTATTTGCCGGGATTTTCTTTAAGGAGAAAATTACCACAGGCATCGTGATTGCGGCCTGCTCTGGTTTTGTCGGGGTGTTGATTATTTTACGACCTTCGGAAGTGAGCTGGGGGATGATCAGTGCGGTGTCATTTTCTGTGCTGCTGGCGACAAACAGTTTATTGATTCGCAAGCTGCCGAAAAATCAAAATTTGTTCTTCGGGCTGTTGATTACTCATGTCTCTGCCTTGCCATTGACGGCTGGTCTGGCACTCTGGGAAAATGAACCTTGGCATTTTAGTGGCTTAATTTACGCGGGGGCGTCTGCGGTATGCGCAATGATATATAGCTTGGCGTGTCTGCAAGGTTATCGCTATGTCGCGTCCAGCCAAGTGAGTAGTGCCGAATATTCCGGTTTATTGTTTGCGGCCATTCTGGGCTGGGTGGTCTTTCATGAGTCAATTGATTTCTTTTTAGTGATAGGTGCTTTGTTCATTATTGTGCCGCTGGCGTATTTAAGTCATCGCGACCGACGTAAACGCAAAGCTGAGGAATGTTTGTCTGTGGTCCGGTCTCAATTGGATGCCGGTTAAGTGTTTCGGGAGCTATTCTGATTGCCATCCACGATATCGTGCCGACATTTAGGGTCGGATACAAAATGGCCCTATTGTTCATCTATCCTCAAAGCTCTGAGTTAAATCTTCACTTCGATTCAAATGGCGAGACTTGATACTTTGGGGCGTCGCGCTAGTATTGTTGTTCAATGAGTTATTTGATTTAGGTACGTCTGTGATTAATAACAAGGTTCGTTGGGGAATTGCCGGATTAGGCAAAATTGCACATCGTTTTGTGAAAGATCTGACACAACATGTCCCGAATGGTGAGTTGTATGCTGTCGCAGCACAAGATCAGTTGCGAGCAGATACGTTTGCCGATGAATTCAGGTGTCAAAGAAGTTACGGCTCATATCTGGCGTTGGCACAAGACCCAACCGTTGATGTTGTCTATATTGCAACCATTCATCCTTTTCATAAAAGCACGGTTGAACTGTTTCTCAGACACGGCAAACACGTTTTGGTTGAAAAGCCAGCATTTACCAATGTTGATGACTGGGATGCAATGTCCTCGCTGGCAAAAGAACAAGGTTTACTGTTAGTTGAAGCCATGAAATCGGTTGTTTTCCCGGCGTATCAATCACTGCGACAATTTATTCTGGATAACAATATAAAAATTAACACGGTTGAGGCGGCTTTTGGTAATCGACATGATTTCGATAGCCAATTGAGAATATTCAATCCTGATTTATGTGGCGGAGCAACTTTAGATGTCGGTGTGTATGCTTTATGGCTGTATGTTGACTTGTGCCAACTGACGAAAAGCATGGTCTTAAAACCTGCGGTGAAATATATAAAAGATAATGCTCAATCTGAAGTCGATGAAAATGTTGAATTTATGTTTGATGGTGATATCAAGGGCAGAGTCGGGGCTTCGATTACTCGTGATCTAAAGCGCGAAGCGATCATTACCGGGCCTGAGGTGGAAATCGTGATTCATGATAAGTGGTGGAACCCCCAAAACATTGACCTTTTCTATCAAGGCAAAAACCATAAAATAACCTCACCTGCGAAAGGGGGTGGATTTGAATACGAGATCGAGCACATCTCTTCGCTAATTCTCAAGCAGCAAGTTCAATCGGATGTGATATCCGCTGATACAAGCCGGAAAGTTATTTCAATCATGGAAACGAGTTTGATTGAAAACGGCTTTGCGCATTTAGTTGCTTCAATCGGGTGAAATGAGGCTGGTGCTATGTCACGGGGCATTGATGATGGCTCTCGCAACTTAACCAGTTTTTCAATGGATGAAGGGAAGGGCGATCAGAAAAGCCAGTCGTGCAATACACGGCTGGCTTCGAGAGTGTCAGTTTTGTGCGCGTTTAACCCTAATGGTGCTTTTCGCGACGTTTGAAAGGTTTAGATTTTGGATTGCAGCTTTCGCTTCATCGTCGTTGGGCATTTCAACAAACGCGAAGCCTTTTGATAATCCTGTTTCCTGGTCTAGAACCAAGTTGCATTCAGTGACTGTGCCATGAGTCGAAAAAAGAACACGAATGTCATGTTCAGTCGTTGTGCGCGCTAGATTGCGGACTAAAAGTTTCATATTTTTTTGCCTAATGTAAGTTGCGGCATAAGTGTCTCAGTTATAGAGAAGTAAGCCAAGGTAAAATTGGTCATGAGTCGCAATAGAAAAATAAGCATGAGCAAAACCGGCAATGATAAACAATCAGGTTGTAAGCTTTGTGGTATATCTTTCGTTAATCAGGGCGAAATATGAAGCTATCAGCGGGTTGGATACGGCAGCGGGTGATTTATAAACGGACACCTTCCCGTTTTCTCCTGAGTGAAGGGTTGCATGTTCAGTTGTCGGAGCAGTTATCCACAAAAACAGTGGATAAAGTTTGGGATAAGTGGACAAGCATGACCGATGGTTTGAAATATCTCATGTGTACATTCAATATGTTACCGTTAGTTTTGATGTGTTCAAAACACTGAATTCGAGATAGATAGAGTCCTCGTCAAGTGTTTTTTTTGAAAAAATTATTCTTACAGATGAATGGATGATTCAAGGAAAACCCTATCAAAAATGTGATTTAAATTAAGTTTTCGTGCATATACAATGTGGACACGTCAGACAAGATAGAGTAGTGATGCAGAATAATTCATCGAATCGCCAAAAACCTCGGATTGCGATTATTGGCGGTGGCGTTGCGGGAGCGACGGCTGCGGTTCATTTAGGTGAACAGGGCGTAGACGTCGTTCTGATGGAACGTGGCCCGAGTTTGGTTAATGGTCCGCCAATCTGTCATCTGCATGCCGGGGGAAACCTATACCGAGAGATCTCTCAACAACAGTGTCTGGAATTATTGCGGCAGTCCGTTGAGACGATTCGGCTATATCGACATACCATCAACAAGCGTCCGACCGTGATCGCGACACCGACCACTGATCCTGAACATCCACAAGCATTATTACCCCGATTAGAAGCGATAAAACAGGCTTATCAAGAGATGGTTCACCAGGATGCCCGCAATGAGGTACTGGGTGCTCCTGACGAATACTATCGACTCTACGAACGGGCTGATTTAGAACGGCTTCGGTTGTGTTCGCAGCCAAGTGAGCCTGTCAGTATGGATGACTGGCTGATTCCTTTCGCAAAACATGTGGATTTGGCGTTGATTCAGTATCCCGTTATTGCTGTGCAAGAATATGGGTGGAGTGTTTTCCGTCTTGCTGCAACTGCGATGTTGACCCTTCAGCAACTGCCTCATTGTCAACTGTTAACCAACAGTACGTTGGTCGATGCGCAAATGCATGATGGCCAATGGCATTTGACTTATCATGATAAAGATTCACAAACTCATACACTAGTTGTGGATTATTTAGTCAATGCGTGTGGATATGAGACGGGCAAACTGGATGATCTCACCAAGAACCCTCAATATCGGATGGCTGAATTTAAAGCCGCATATATTGCCAAGTGGCCTGATGAACATAGTCTCTGGCCCGAAGTAATATTTCATGGTCAGCGAGGCACACCACAGGGAATGGCCCAGCTTACGCCATATGCTGACGGTGTTTTTCAGTTACATGGTATGACGAAAACCATCACCTTGTTCGATGATGGCTTAACACGGAGTTCTATTCATTCATCACAACCGATTTTGCCTGATGTATTGCAGATGAAACTGATCAACGGTTGGCCGGATACAGTCGTTGAAGCCAGAACGCGTCATGCGATTGCGCATATCGGTAAGTTTATGCCTGACTATTGTCGCGCTTATCCTGATGGCAAGCCACTGTTTGGTGCCCAGCAGATCCCGGGTGAAGATGAGACGTTGCGCGCTGCCGATGTGTCGTTCAGTGGTCACAATTATGCCCGGATCGAAATTGTCAAAGGTTCATCGGCTTTAGAAGCTGCGAGAAAGCTGATGTCGCACTGGCAGTTGACCGATCATTCGACTTTAGCGTCGATTGAACAGCAGCATCCGATTAGCCTTTCGTTCGAAGCGGATAGAATTGAACAGTTTGCGATTGATTTGGCTCAGGCGCGTGGTTATCCCATTGAACTGGCGAAAATTATTGGTTGTTAATCCCATCTCCGTGTTACATCTGTCTGAATTTATGAAGTGATTCTTATAATCCAGACAGATGTCGCAGGAATTTCAAACTAGAATGACTTTACGATTACATTGGTATGGTAAGATGCGCCAATGTAAGTGTGATAGGGAGAGGCTAGGCAATGAATGTATTGATTACCGGCGGTATGGGCTATATTGGCAGCCATACTTGTATTCAGATGATTGAAGCAGGCATGACGCCTGTGATTTTAGACAATCTCTACAATAGCAAACCAGCCGTTTTGGAACGGATTGAAAAGATTGCTGGTTACCGGCCTGTATTTATCCGCGGTGATGTTCGTGACCGTAGTTTATTGATTGAAGTGATGAATGAGCATCAGATTGATGCCGTGATTCATTTTGCTGGTTTGAAAGCGGTGGGCGAATCGGTTCAGAAGCCGCTGGAATATTATGAAAATAATGTCAGTGGCACTTTGGTGCTGGTCGATGCGATGCGGATCGCGAATGTCAAAACATTAATTTTCAGCTCATCCGCCACGGTTTACGGTGATCCGGCTTCCGTGCCTATTCTCGAAGATTTTCCGACACAGGCAACGAATCCATACGGCAGAAGTAAACTAATCGTTGAGGAGTGTCTTACTGATTTCCAACATGCGAATCCGGACTGGAGTATCTCTTTGCTGCGTTATTTTAATCCGGTCGGATCTCATCCTTCGGGTGAACTTGGTGAAGACCCGCAGGGGATTCCAAACAACCTGATGCCGTTTGTCGCGCAAGTTGCTGTCGGACGCCGTGAGTGTCTCTCTATTTTTGGTGATGATTATCCGACCAAAGATGGTACTGGGGTTCGGGACTACATTCATGTGATGGATCTCGCGGACGGACATATTGCAGCCTTGCAAAACGTTGGGACGAAAAGCGGATTACATGTGTACAACCTCGGTACCGGGATTGGTTACAGCGTGCTGGATATGGTGCATGCGTTTGAAAAAGCGTGTGGTCAAACGATCCCCTATCAATTGGTTGAACGTCGCCCGGGGGATATCGCAGAGTGCTGGGCCGACCCTGCCAAAGCAACGCAAGAATTAGGATGGCGAGCCACCCGCTCATTAGATGATATGGTTCAGGATAGCTGGCGTTGGCAGTCAAATAATCCGGACGGTTATCCAGATATGTAATATTCCCCGGCTTTGGGAAAATCAGTCATCCATGTTTTTGAGAAAAGGTTTTTGAGAAAAGGTTTTTGAGAAAAGGTTTTTGAGAAAAGGTTTGAAAAAACGGGTGACTGGTGGCCGTTAAATCATTGGGGTGTGCGATATAATTCCAGTTGAATGACCAGCTCGTCAAGCTGTTGTGGTTGTAAACGGGATGATGCCGGTATCATCAATTTTTTCGCCATGATTTCATCGCACATTTGCCAATGTTTCAACAGACACTCGCTTTCGGTATCACATTCTTGTGACCAAGTTTCATGCAGGAAAGGTTCGAGCGAGGCCGCGCCGTGAGTAAACATAATCATTTGCCATTTGATTTCCCAAATTTTAATGGCGTGTTCCGGAAAACGTTGGTTGTAATCTTCAGCCAGATGGAAAACCAGTTTCTCAACTTCACCGGATTGATCAATAAAGTAATCGAATCGACTGCCTTTCTGGCGCACAACATCCGCCATTAACTGGATTGGTTGTTTGTTAATGAGGGTAAAGGCCAGCATACGAACAATAAATTGATACAGGAGTTCGTTGACCGGCATATCTTTCGGTAAATTCATCAGTATGGTTTGACAATATTGAGTAATGTATTGGTGCATATTGTCGCTAATGCAATACCAGATTTGTTCTTTACTACCAAAATGGTGGCGAATCAGGCTATGTGAGATTCCTACCTTTTCGCTAATGGTACGCAGCGAGACTTGCGCATAACCAAACTCACAAAACAGCTCAGTTGCAATGCGTAAAATTTGCTGACGCGTTTGTGCGGCATCGTGAGCGCTGCGACGCCCTTGTCTTTTTATGGTCATTTTGATGTTTTAGTGTTGTGAGATTCCAGTGTTGAGCGTTCTCCGATTGTATCAAAATTTTGAACGCGCTGTTTTGATGGTATTCCGATTTATCAACGGGGCAACTGATAAGTTGCTATCATATATATCCACAAAGCTTGGCTTTACTCAGACAAGCGATTGTTTTGGTATCGGTAATTTCACTGTCGATAATCTTCTTTTCCAGCGCTGGAATGGACAGGCAGAAGATATCAATCACTTCATCATCATCGCGCTGATAATCTTGTGTCACAGATAGACCTTTGGCGACAAACAGATGCTGAATCTCATCACAGAAACCGGCCAGCGGAGTCAACTGTCCTAAAGCAACCCATTCGCTGGCAAGATAACCGGTTTCTTCAGCGAGCTCTCGTTGCGCACATGCCAGTGGTGTCTCCGTATTCTCGCGGGTTCCGGCTGGTAATTCGAGTAGCCATTTTCGAATTGACGGACGAAATTGTCGCAACATGACAATCTCTCCCCGTTGATTGACAGGCAGGATCACTGCAGCTCCAGGATGAATGATCGTCGTATGAAGGATTGGGCGGTGTGTTGGTAGCATGATTTCTTCCTCAACCAAAGAAATCTGTTTCCACTGATGTATCGTTTTACGCATACAGTCCTTTGACTTATCCGGCCTGTTATTGCTCGGAATTGTGATAGGGTGTTCTTGGCAAACGATACCTCTATGACACTCAAAAATAAAGGTTTTTAGTTTGAATAAATTTCAGGGCGGTTAATGATACAAAACTCATATTTGGAAACATAGGTTTCAACCAATCGCACGAATTGTGGATCTGATATAAAAACAGGAGCACAAATTAAATCTTGTGCAACATTCGATTAACAAATCGATAAACTTATAATAAACTGAAGTTGTATAAAAATATTACAACAATAACTCAGTATTTTGTGAATCTAGTGAGTCATTTTCATGGTAAGTTCAATTCCTGCAAGTCATTCGCAGAAGGCGTTGCTGTCAGAAAGGATCAATAAATTAGCCGGTGCGCTGGCTGATGGTGTTTATGAACGGGAACACGCGATTAAAATTTGTCTGCTTTCTGCCCTCGCTGGTGAGAGTGTGTTTCTGTTGGGTCCTCCCGGTATTGCAAAGAGTTTGATTGCGAAACGCCTGATTCAAGCCTTCGAAAATAGTTCCTATTTCGAATATCTCATGACGCGCTTTTCAACGCCTGAAGAAGTATTCGGGCCGTTGAGTATTCAAGAGTTAAAGGATAATGGGCGTTATCTGCGGTTAACCAAAGGTTATCTGCCGACGGCTCAGGTCGTTTTCTTAGATGAAATCTGGAAAGCCGGTCCCGCTATCTTGAATACATTGCTGACGGTTGTGAATGAAAAAACGTTCAATAACGGTAGTGAAGTTGAGCGGGTTCCTATGCGTCTGTTGGTGTCCGCATCGAATGAGTTACCGGATAAAGATAGTGGTTTGGAAGCGTTATTTGACCGAATTTTGGTGCGAATTTTTGTTAATCGTATCCAGAATAAACAAAATTTTAAATCGATGCTGACGGTTGGTACACCGCAAGAAGCCCATATTCCGGAAGGATTAGCAATTACCGATCAGGAGTATCATGAGTGGCAGCAGGCATTAGATCAATTAACATTGAGTAACGATGTTTTTGAAAAACTCTATCAGCTCAAATCGATGCTTGATACAGCAGCGGAAAACAGCACATTGACAACATCTGATGAGATGTATGTTTCTGACCGGCGCTGGAAAAAAGCCGTCAAGCTGCTCAAAGCTAGTGCTTTCTTTAATGGCCGTGACAGCATTAATCCTCTGGATCTGTTTTTGTTGCAGGATTGTTTGTGGAACAGCCCGGACTCCCTTGCCATTGTGAAAGAGGTCATTCGTGAGTTTGCGCTGAAGTATGCTTTTGATCAGCAGGATGTTGAGCATCAAATTGAGATTTGTCAGGAAGCGTTAACCGATGTTGGACGAGAACTGGAGGAACAATATACGATGCCGTTGGCGGTTGAGAAAACCGCGGGGCTGATTAAGAAGCAGGTCTATAGCTATGATCTGACACATGCGAAGACATATCAATCCGGCAATCGGAAAGACCTCCTAAAAATCGTGTTGCTCCAAAGTCATACTACCGTCACCGATGCAGAGAATACTGATAAATATTGCCATTGGGTTTATGTACCTAAAGCCGAGTTTGACAAGGTTATCCGCGAAGGGGGAGGTGAGCTATTCGGTTATGTGAACCAAAATACCACCCTTTGCTCTTTTCAGTTTGGTGTTGACTCAGAAGATTTGTTAATTATCAAAGATATTGCCAATCGTTCGGTACTGGTTTCTGTCGTGACGACACAACATCAAAACCAGCATCAGCTATTTCAGGCATGGCAAACACGCATTGAACAGGTTCATCATCAATTAGAACAAGCCGGCTCTCATTTACGTCAATCGTCCCGACAGTTTCATGATGCATTGCCACATCATTTTATCGATCCTGAACTTCCCGTAGCAATGGAAAGTTCATTACAGCAATTACAACAACAATTGGAGAAATCAATTACTGCGTGCGAAGAAGCCGCTCAGCAGATGAATCATTTCAGTCAGTATTTCACTTAGGAGAGATTGTTATGTTAGGTATTGACGGACTAAATCTCGCGATGATGATTGCCGATTCAGGATTAATTGATACAGCGGTGAATGAACTGATGGACGACATTCAATTGTTGATCGCAGTTGAAAACCGAGGGGTGAATACTTCGGTACAAAATCATCTGCTCAAGTGGCGTGGTCAAGTGAAGAAAAGAATGACCAAGGTTTGTGAAACTGAGCGATTTCAGCAGGAATTAGCGTTATATCAGGAAGTCGTTCATTGGGATGAAAAAACTTTTTTTCAGAAAATCCCACAAGTGTTGCAACAACTAGAGTGGCACTCTGCATTTTATACAACCGCCCGCCAGTTATGTGAGCAAAAGAAAAACTTCAGTAATCCGATGTTCCCGCGTTACTTTTGCGATCAATGGTATAACAGTTTATCCAATGCGCTTAAACAGGCGCAGGTGATGGAGCTCGAAGCGAATAAAGAGAAGGTATTGGATGACTTATACCAGCGGATTGAGACGCTGCGTTCAATGGATCAAGTCACAGATACCGACGATGTAAAAAGTATTCACCGTTTGTGGAATATGGCGAGTGCTAAGCTAGGCAAAGTTGATTTGGCAGTGATGAAAAAACATGCCGAATTCCTTAAAAAGCATAAGGAAATTCAACAAATCGCTGAAAGTCTTGGGCGTATGGCCAGCGAGGTAGATGATCCTGATCTTCAACAGGCAAGTGTCGAGACACTACAGTTGGTTGAAGAACAATCTGATCTGGCAACTGACGATATTGTCGGTGTTCATCAGAGTGATGATTTAAATAAAATTCTTCCCAATGAGATGTTGTTTTTAGCGCATCCTGAGCTGGAAGTGATTTTTTATAAGCATTTGATTGATAAGCGGCTGTTGAACTATCGTATGCAGGGAAAATCACGAACATTATCGAAAGTGACAACATCAAAACCGGCCAATGCTCAAGTGGATATTGAAAAAGGACCTTTTGTGGTCTGTATTGATGCGTCCGGTTCGATGAACGGATTTCCGGAGCAGTGTGCCAAGGCAGTAGCCTATGCTTTGATGCAGATTGCTCTGGCGGACAACCGGGACTGCTACGTCGTTATTTTCTCCACACAGATCATTACCTATCAATTAACCAAGCAAGATGGATTGAGAGAAGTTTGTGACTTTCTGAGTTATACCTTTAAAGGTGGGACCGATCTGGAACTGGCATTATCGGATGCAATTCAGACAATGCATAGTGATCGATATAAGAATGCTGATTTGGTGGTGATTTCTGATTTTATGGCACCGAAACCTTCTCAAGAATTGAATAAAGCGATCAATACACTAAGGGCAAAACATAATCGTTTTCATGCCATTAGTCTTTTTCGGTATGGGAATCCGCAATTAATGGAAATATTTGATTACACCTGGCGTTATTATCCCGGTATTCTCGGTCGTTTGATAAAAAGTCGTTCGTCGGTCAGATAATTTTATTCAGTAATGAACAGAGAGCCAATCGGCCCTCTGTTTTAGTTCGTATACGATTAAAATTGATAAGAAATACCAGCGATGGTTTGAATCGTGTGGCTAGAATCAACCATTGGACTGTCTTGAATTTCGTCTGGTAATACTTGATAACGGCTGGAAACAAATGCATCTAAAGTATCAGAGACACTATATCTGAATGTCACCCCGAAATAAGGCGTAATTGCACTGCCGGGATCGTAGGCTGTTAGTCCACTACGTGCCGATTCGCCTGAACTGACACCATAATAGTGCTGATTCATATCACTGTTAGTATATTTGATACCCACTTCAGGAATGATTATCAACTGCTGAGTAAAAGGAATTGGATAGTTATATTGTGCTGAAGCCATTATTCCGCCATCGGTCTCATCAAGGACATCGATAGCAAGCGAGGAAGTAATATTTCCAAGTGGTGAGCGGAATGTATAAGAAACAGCGCCCATCGCCGTACCGTCTCTTTTATCCAACAATTTCATTTGACTATTGTTGGCATCATCTGGATCGAACTCCTGAGCGTAGTAAGACACAGAGGCTTGTAACACATTGTATTCATCCTGATACAAATAGGCACCGGCTGAGAGACCATGAATAAAGAAAACATTATTATCGTAATTGACTAGCGGTAGCGGAAAGACGTTTTCATCATAATCTTTATAAACTGATGTTGAATATGAAGCACCAACGCCGAGTGAAAGTCCATTTTCTGCAGCATATCCCGGAAAAGTAATTAAGCATGACGCTGGGATAAGGCATAAAACCTGTTTTAAATATAAGTTTGACATTAAAGCTCCTGATCACCTAACAAAGTCGTTTTTATTATTTACCCTATGTATATAAAGTGTAATTTCTTGCTTTACAGACAAGTTGAGTAAAGAGTTTTACATTGATAAAAGCCCGCGCATCGAGAATATCATAGTCTGTATGACGGTTCAAAAGGATGTTCTTGGTAAATTTTATCTCAGGAATTCTTTGATAGTTGTGACATTTTGTGACATTCAATATTGAGTTGTAGTTTATTCATATTGAGATGAACGATTCGTTGTTCACATGGCGGATTTTTGTAACTTAGTCGTACTGATAATAATAAGAGGTGTCATATAAATAAAATCAGCCTGTTTTAACAGGCTGATTTTTGATGGTGAGTTTCTCACCGTTGTTCAGTGGGGCTGGATCATATTAAGCAACGGCAGGTTGAATGCTGCCCTTACGTTTATCACCCACGGGTAAAATAACGCGACCATATTCATGGTTCAGCACTTGCGCCATTGCGAAGTAGATGGCACTTGCGCCACAGAAAATACCTTCAAAACCAGCGATCATACCAATGGTTTCATTGCCAGTGAAATCACGGATTGCCAGCAGTGCAAACAGGACGGTCAGAGAGCCGAATACCACTTGCTTGGCGATTGGATAACACAAAGAGCCAATAAACATAAATCCGGTAAAAATCCCCCACAATGCTAGATAGCAACCCATAAAATGCGCCGGGCTGGCTGGCAGACCCATTTTAGGCATCACAATCAGGCCGACCAGGGTTAGCCAGAATAAGCCGTAAGAAGTGAAAGCTGTTGTGCCGAATGTGTCACCGCGTTTAAAACACATCATGCCCACAATGACTTGACTGAGACCGCCATAAAATATCCCCATGGCTAGAATCATCGAATCGAGAGGGAAGAACCCTGCATTGTGAATATTAAGCAATACAGTGGTCATACCAAAACCCATTAAGCCAAGAGGGGCCGGGTTGGCTAATTTCATTGACATGGATACTTACCTTTACAAATAGATGAGGAATAAGCTGTCGGTGTTGGTTGTCTGACAGCATCAAAACGACGCGGATTCTAATACCTCATTGGAGAAAAGCAATATATTTATCGAGTCATCGATAGATGAGGGGAATGATTTAAACGGAAGACGAGCCAGCCTTGGCTTGTGCACATGATCAGATAAGTTCGTCATTCATAAAAGCGCACCATGATAAGTGCGCTTTGTTGAATCGTTCTATGGTTTTAGTTTTAAAGCTTTATCAATATCTTCAGCACTATGTCTTTCAGCCACTTGTTCCCATGCTTCGCCCATCGTACGGTTGACAATACGACCACGTTGTACGGCTTCACGAGCTTCAATCTGCTTCGCCCAACGGACCACATGCTCGTAGGTATGAACTTGTAAAAACTCTGCAGCGTCGTATGCCCGACCCAACACAAGGTTGCCATACCAAGGCCAGATGGCCATATCAGCAATGGTATATTTTTCACCCGCCACGTAAGTGTTTTTGGCGAGTTGTTTATCTAACACATCTAACTGACGTTTTACTTCCATCGCGAAACGGTTAATCGGATACTCTTGCTTTTCATCGGCATAGGCATAGAAATGGCCAAAACCACCGCCTAAGAATGGTGCTGAGCCTTGCGCCCAGAACAACCAGTTTAATGTTTGCGTTCTTGCCGAACCACTGACCGGTAAAAAATGATCAAATTTTTCAGCAAGGTGAACTAGTATAGACGCGGATTCAAATACATTAACCGGTTCATCTCCTGATTGATCAACCAAAGCAGGGATTTTTGAATTTGGGTTTACAGCAACGAATCCCGATGAAAACTGATCAGAATCCCCGATGTTAATGAGATGTGCGTCATATTCAGCTTCTTTAATTCCTAGTGCTAAAAGCTCTTCAAACAGGATAGTGACTTTTTGCCCGTTCGGTGTACCTAATGAGTAAAGTTGGAATGGATGCTCGCCAACCGACAGATCTTTGTCAAATCTTGCACCAGCTTCCGGGCGGTTAATATTCGCCCATTGACTACCCGAGCTTGGTTCATTCTTCCAGATCTTAGGCGGTACATATTGATTTTCGCTCATCTAATTTTCCCCTTCTCCTTTAGCTTTTTTTTGCAAGCCGAGTGGCTAAACGTTAACGATACAAAATATCATTCACTGACTGTCTATCGGTCATGATAATCCGTTGAATATCGAAGGGGAATTAGTTTGTGAGCAATCCGATAGACTCAAACATCATGTGACATGACAGAAAAATATGAAGAAAAAGTTGCCCGGACACTTGAAAGTTGATGGGCGCCATCGCCAGCGTAGAACCGGGTACAGAAAAACTATGAGGGGGCGACAGATTCGTGGCTGGTTTTCATCCTGATTGTATGTTGTCTATACCGAGACGCATGTTTATTAGCCATTTGATTGATAATAGAGAAATTTTTGTTGACCTCGAATTTTAATCCGATAAAGTATGCCTCGTTCTCACGGTTCATACCGATGAGAGGTGGTGTTACCATCGCTTTTTAGCGTTGCCCTGGTGGTGGAATTGGTAGACACAAGGGATTTAAAATCCCTCGGCGTTCGCGCTGTGCCGGTTCAAGTCCGGCCCGGGGCACCATCTACAAAATTGAGAACGAAATGATTTGGCGCGTTGGCAGAGTGGCTATGCAGCGGATTGCAAATCCGTGGACCTCGGTTCGACTCCGGGACGCGCCTCCATATCTCGATAAAAAAGACGTTTAAAGCGTCTTTTTTTACGTCTCCGCTTTTACGTCTCAACTACCGACTTATCGGTCAGTCTTTTGTGTGACCCCATTATTTTCAGCGTTCGTCAAAGAAATCTTTATTGCGGATGTATTTACTCATCAAATGATAAGAAAACGGTCGAATCACCCAACTGAGCAGTGAGCGGCCAAGTCGGATCAAGGTCGGTGTATTTTCATAAATACGTCCGTTATAAAGCCAGAGCAGTTTACCGACATGCCAGTAGATAAACGGGAGTGGCGGTAAAAAGGTCACGATATCGATGTCGCAACAGATACGGTAGGTTTTATGCTTCAACGTATACTGCCTGTAGAAGCGCCAGTTGCCGACGGCTGGTTGACCAAAGGTAACCACGCGTTTAATGCTTTTCGGTGCTCTGCGTTCCAGATAGTCAGCGACAACACATGCCATTGCTCCCCCGGACGAGTGTCCGGTCAAGACGATGCGTTTCCCCTGTTCAATCAGCGGTAACAGAATGGTTTCCAGCCTTTCCAGTACGCTGATGCCGAGTTTATCTTCATTACGAAGCGGCTGGCTCTCCTGAAGCAACAGATAGTACAAGCCGGCATGAATATGATAGGGCAATCCGAGCGGCCGACAGTCTTTCATCCATAATGCAAGATTCAACACCCAGTCACTCACGGAATGAGAGCCTTTAAACACGACCACGACTTCGTCCTTTTTGCTGCTCCATAGCACCCGAATCATGGTTTTACCGTATCGATCACCAATGATACGTTGCCCGTTGGGATCAAAGCCATAACGGGTATGCCTGAATATTCGAGGATAGGCGAGTTTACAGAGTACGGCATAATGTTCGTACTGATATCGTTTGAGTGGTTTCAAGCCGGTGGCGGATGTTTTGTCGTCTGATCTTTGTATTGTCGGTCATTAATATGAAAATTTGATGAAGCTATTGATATCATCCTGACCACATAGCTGCCATTTGATTCAGGTTATATTCTTATCCTGATTGGTCTGGGTGATTCGCTCAGGTTTATCGGAGATGGTGCTTTTTGCAGATGATGATACTTTTTGCAGATAAAGTAGGACAGATCGATAACTTTGTGGTGATCAGGTCTAGTCACTTCTGCTATCGTGCCGTTTTTGATTAAAAATCATATTTAAACCGACATGAGATTTAAATCGACATGAATGCATTCTTAATTGGTGGCACGAGTAGTGGCAGTGGTAAGACGACCCTCACCTTAGGTTTATTGCGTGCATTTCGGCGCAGAGGTTTGTCGGTTCAGCCGTTCAAAGTTGGTCCCGACTACATTGATACTGCCTGGCATTCGCGAGTTTCTGGCACGTTATCCAGAAATCTGGACGAGTTTATGTTACCGCAGGCGGTGTTATTGAATACGTTTTACCAACGCGTGGCTCAGGTTGATGTTGCCATCATTGAAGGTGTGATGGGGTTATATGACGGTTACGGCACTGATCCACACTATTGCAGTAGTGCCGGGATGGCAAAACAACTGGCTTGTCCGGTCATTCTGGTTATTGACGGCAAAGCGGTCTCGACGTCGGCAGCAGCAACGGTGCTGGGATTCCAGCAGTTTGACCCGACCCTGAATATTGCCGGCGTGATCGTCAATCAGGTTAATTCGGACGGTCACTTTGACTTACTGAAAACCGCAATCGAGCGTTATACCGGCATCCCCGTGCTCGGACGTTTACCCAACCTCAAAGCAATTGAATTGCCGTCTCGTCATCTCGGATTGATCACCGCGCATGAACAGGCTGCTTATGATGATGTCTGGGATCAACTGGCGGATCAGATTGAACAGCATCTTGATCTGGATTTACTGCTTCAGGTTTCGGTGTTGCCCATGGCACCGGTGACCGATGACACGCTGGCTTTGACATTAAAGGGACAAGGTGACGGGTTGACCTTAGCCATGGCTTATGACGAAGCCTTTAATTTCTATTATCAGGATAACCTTGATCTATTGGCGGCAAGCGGTGTACGGATTGTCCGTTTCAGCCCTTTGCAGGATCAGGCGTTGCCAGACGCCGATCTGATTTATATCGGTGGCGGTTTTCCGGAATTGTATGCCGAACGGTTGTCAGTTAACCAACCGATGCTGCAAGCACTAAAGCGTGCTCATGAGCAAGGGACTGCGATTTATGCCGAGTGTGGCGGGCTGATGTATTTGGGCGAAAGTTTGATTGATCAAGCCGGAGAGCAGTATCCGATGTGCGGCATTTTCCCCGGGTATAGCACGATGACGACTTCCCTGAAGCGTTTCGGTTATTGTCAGGTTTCTGCGAACCAAGATGTGCTGATTGCCTCACAAGATGAGGTGATTCGGGGCCATGAGTTTCACTATTCCGAATTTACGACAGACCTTGCCCCGGTCTTCACCTGCACCAAAGAGCGGGATGGTCAGGTGTTGCAGCGCTGGCAAGGCGGCTATCAAGTTAACAATACCCTCGCGAGTTATTTCCATGTCCACTTCGGTCAGAATCCTGATTTATTGTTGCATTGGTTTCGCCGGGGAAGAATGCGCCAATGAGTCTGTTGATCTATAGCTGTGCTTTTATTCTTGACTTAATCCTCGGTGACCCGCCTCATTGGCCGCATCCGATCCGCTGGATTGGCACTGCAATTTCCCGAATGGAAAAGATGATCCGTCGTATGAGTCATCATGAATGGGGGCTTTATGCAGGAGGCGGCGTATTATGGGTCGTCATTGTGGCGTTGAGCTGGGGTGTCACTTGGCTGGTGTTACAAGCTGCCGGGGCGGTTCATCCTTGGTTGGGCGTGGTTGTTACCGTGTGGCTGGCTTACACCACATTGGCGGGACGGTGTCTGGCAGATTGTGCCAATTTGGTTTATCGGGCACAGGAGCAAGGCGATATTGAAGAGAGCCGTCGCCAATTGTCTTACATTGTGGGACGGGATACCCGCAACCTCGACAATACCCAGATTTCGCGCGCAGTGGTTGAAACTGTGGCAGAAAATACCGTTGACGGTGTCATTGCACCGATGTTTTATCTGTTTCTCGGCGGTGTGCCGTTGGCGATGGCATATAAAGCAATCAATACGCTGGATTCGATGGTGGGTTATCGTAATGAAAAGTATCGGGCGTTGGGCTATGCCTCCGCCAAAATGGACGATCTGGCAAACTGGTTACCTGCGCGTTTGAGCTGGTTACTGTTTTCTTTGGCTGCTTGGTTATTGCGTTACGATGCATGTGGCGCATTAACGATAGGTTGGCGGGATCGCTATCAACATAAAAGCCCGAATTGTGCATGGTCGGAAGCCGCTGTTGCCGGCGCTCTGGGGATACGGCTCGGCGGGGCAAATGATTATTTCGGCCAGCGGGTAGAGAAGCCTTGGATTGGCGATGATAAACGTCTGATTGAACGAGATGATATCCAGCGCACGATTCGGCTGATGTATTTGGTCTCGGTGTTAGCCTTACTGGTATATACCGGTGTATGCTGGATGATAGGTATCGGTTAAGCAGAATATGATTCGGTGTTAGTGAGTCGGGGCCCGGAGGAGGAATAACATGATGAAAGTCCATGAATGTGTGTCTTTTCTATTGGTTGATGACGCTCAGGTCCTGCTGGAAAAGCGTGCGAAAGATAAAACGTGTGATCCTGATATTGTCGCGATCCCCGGTGGTCATATTGAAGCGGGTGAGTCGCAAAAAGAAGCACTGCTCCGTGAAATTCAGGAAGAGCTCGGTGTTCTCCCGAAAAGTTATCACTATCTCTGCTCGCTTTATCATCCGACAACAGAATTGCAACTGCTGCATTATTATGTGGTCAGTTGTTGGGATGGCAGTGTCTCGTCTTTCGAGGCCGAGGAAGTGTTTTGGTGTGACTTGTCTGAAGCACACGTTGACACGCTGGCAGACAAAGTGGCTTTGTCTGAGTATCATCGTTTAAAAGGTAGTCCGGTATTACCGACACTGAAGGCATGATGCTAGTGTTTGCTGTGCAACGTATTTATCTTAATGAACCAAAAAACGGAAACCTTGAGGTTTCCGTTTTCTGATCTCTACCAATGTGATTTATAAACTGGCAAGAATGGTTTCAGCGTTGCTGACTTCAAATGATTTCGGAGGTTCGACATTTAACTGTTTGACCACACCATCTTCAATGATCATGGCATAACGTTGAGAGCGAATACCACCGAATTGTTCGGTATCCATTTCCAGACCGAGTGCTTTGGTGAAACTGGCATCGCCATCAGCCAGCATCATAATTTCTGAAGCATTCTGCGCTTCACCCCATGCTTTCATCACAAATGCATCATTGACGGCAACACATGCGATAATATCAATGCCTTTGGCTTTTAACTGGTCGGCCAGCACAACATAGCCGGGTAGGTGAGCTTCGGAGCAGGTTGGGGTAAATGCACCGGGAACAGCAAATAAAACCGCTTTCTTACCGGCAAAGAGTTCTTGAACCTGATGATTGACCATGCCATCTGCTGTCAGTTGACCTAACGTTGCTGCAGGGAGTTTCTGACCTTGTTCGATCATGATTTTTTCCTTTTATTGATATGAGGGCTTCCATTGAGTCTAGCTTGAAATCAGATCAATAAAAACATAAAAATATTAGGGAATTATGACATGAGAAATACGCTTTTTATGGGGCAAGCACGGGCAGCAATGTTGCGGAGAACCAGATAGCCGCATAAAAAAACCCACATGGCTGTGGGTTTTTTCTGTATCAGTCACGATACTGTAGGGATTATTTTTTACCCTGAGTCTGAAGTTTATCTTGCTCGGTTAACTCTTTAATGCGACGGCTCATCTCCCGGCGCTCTTTTGAGATTTCAGCACTCTTGATGATATGGTCATCAACCCGATCTTCATAGTCTGCTTTCATGTTTTTGACGATAGCAATAAACTCATCGTGTGTCATTTCAGGTTTGATGTAATCCAGCAGGTTCTCAAGCAGGTCAACACGTTTACGGTTATCCCGAACTTTTTTCTCGTTATCGATCAACTCCCGTTTTAGTTTATTTTTACGGCGTGCTAGCGAGACAATTTCAAATACGCTGCTCATCGGTTCCTTTCCTATTGTCTTATTAAATGGGTCTACCAGAATTAAATCATATCCATCGCCTTGGGAACAGCCCTGAGATCAATCAAAAGTGGCTTTGTCCGCTGAATTTTCTGGCGATCAGCGTATGGTGGTGCTGGAAACGCGATTCATCGTTTGAACATGATTTATTTTCTCAGTCAGTCACTATATGATAATGACATTCCTATTATCACTCATCAAAAGTCATGTCATTATCATCAGAGATTATTGTTCCTATTTTTGAGGAACCGCTCGAAAACCCACGTCAGGATAAACTCAGAACTGGCTATATCACAGCAAGAAAATCGTGTAGTTTCACGGACATCGAATTGAATCGTTCACGAATTTTTGTCTTGGATGAGCATGGTCATATTGTGAAATGTACTTTTGTTGTCGAACATTAATGATGTTGGACATGGTGTATACCGAATTCAATTGAATAGAGCATAAAGGAAATCATGATGAAGTATGAGCTTAGTGCACATGAGGCGCGGATTATTGGCAGTTTAATTGAAAAATCGATTACCACACCGGATTACTATCCGCTGAGCCTCAATAGTCTGGTCACTGCTTGCAATCAGAAAAGTAACCGAGAGCCTGTGATGAATTTATCTGAATCTCAAGTGCTTGAAACCGTGGAGGGTTTAATCTCTCGTCGGTTCGTCAGTGATGAAAGTGGTTTTAACAGCCGGACCAGCAAATACCAGCATCGCTTTTGCAATACGGAGTTCGGTGATTTGCAACTTACAGAACAAGAGCTAGGAATCATTTGCTGCTTGCTGTTACGTGGCCCGCAGACCCCGGGAGAATTGCGGACCCGAACCAATCGTCTATGTGTTTTGCCGGACATGAAGACCACGGAACATGTGCTGGAAACGTTGATTGAAAGAGAATTAGTGGCCAGATTGCCTCGGGAACCGGGCAAAAGAGAAATTCGCTATCGTCAAACGTTTACACCTTATGATGCAAGTGAAGATATTGCAGAATCGGCAGCGGAAACGCCAGCACAACCAGAACGACTCGACGGACTCGAACAAGAAGTGGAGGCATTAAAGCAGGAAGTTCAGTGGTTACGCGCACAAGTGGATGAGCTGCTTTCTTCCCGTGAATAATATCTGATGACCGAGCAACAAACCTCTCAATGGTGGATCTATTTGATCCGAACACCCCAAAATGCGCTTTATTGCGGTATTACAACCGATATTGCACGACGCTTTCAGCAGCACCAGTGTGGTCAGGGAGCGAAGGCATTGCGGGGCAAATCCCCTCTGGTGCTGGTCTGGAGTCATCCGGTCGGCACACATCGTGAAGCATTGCGTATGGAAGCGAAGGTCAAACGTTTTTCCAAAACCCGCAAAGAAAAAATAGTACTCAAAAATTTATTACCGTCGCAAATTTTTGATCACTCAGGTGCATAACTATCTGTAGAACGTTCATTTTGTACTAATCTTAGATTGATCACTTATGAGATAAGGTGGGTATCAAATGAAGAATTATCGATTGATTGTAGTGATATGTTCTTTGGCAGCTCCTGTTGAGGCAGCATCGTGGGTTGCTGATGCCCGAGGTAACGGCATGGGGAGTGCTGATGCTGAAACATTATCAATTGGACATGCAAGTCACGATGTCGGCTGATTATGTCGGAGAATTCTTGAGTGCAGCCGTTGATGTTGATATGACAAAACAAGAACGTTTTATCGGTAAAAATGATGATACACAGTTTATCCGGTTTGGTATTGAAGGGAATGCCCGGGGCTGGGGACAGCTAAGGGCTGGATATGAAATCGACATAGAGAATACAGTGGATAATGCAATAACCTTGGGGTTGGAAATCAGCCCCGGAGACACCGTTAGCCTTGATATTGCCGGAAGTTATGCCGGAGAACATCAGCTGGGTGGTTCGGCAAATCTTGCCTTTACTTTTTGATTTACCACAGCGCGTTACACGAGCGCTCTTTCTTTTGTTTATGTTGAACATATTCAATTAATGAGAAGACGACAATGAGACTTTCTGGAGTTATTTTAACCGCCTGCTTTCTTATTTATCATTCAGCGGCGTATGCGTTGAGTGGCTATTGGCATTACAACGAATTTCTGGATTTAAACCCCGAACAAAAACAACTGACACAGTCTTTGGCAAATGCCGTTCGGCTTGAACCGAAACCATTACAGGCGACTCAGGAACATCCGGTAAAAATATCAGTGATTTATCCCGGACAGCAAGTGTCGGATTATTGGAGTCGTAACATCCGGGCTTTTGAATTGCGTTTGAACGAGCTGGGTGTCAAATACGAAATACATCAGGTGTTCACCCGACCAAATCTGGATATCCGTCAGCAAAGTCTTTCTTTGATGGAAGCATTAAAGAATAAATCTGACTATTTGATTTTTACGCTCGATACCACCAGACATAAAAAATTTATTGAGCATGTATTAAGAGGTGGAGAAACCAAATTGATTCTACAGAATGTGACCACACCTGTGAAAGACTGGTCACATCGACAACCGTGGATGTACATCGGGTTTGACCATGAAATAGGGACCAGTTTGTTGGTGGACTATTTTAAGCAAACATTAAAACCTCATTCACCTTATTCCGTGCTGTATTTTTCACAAGGTTATGTGAGTGAAGCGCGAGGCGATACCTTTATTCAAGCAATGAGTGAATATCCACTCGTATCATCATTTTATACTCAGGCGAATAAAGAAAGTGCTTATAAAATTACGCTTGAGAATATGAGGGAGCATCCGGATATTAAATTATTGTATGCCTGTTCAACCGATGTCGCTCTCGGAGCCGCTAAAGCTTTGAAAGAACTGGGCCGAGATGATGTTCTTATCAATGGCTGGGGTGGTGGTTCTGCGGAACTGGAAGCTTTACAGCATCATGATTTGAATGTCACGGTTATGCGGATGAATGATGACACCGGTGTCGCAATGGCTGAAGCAATCAAGTGGGATCTGGAAGGTAAAAAAGTACCAACGGTTTATTCCGGGGACTTTGAAGTGGTTTCCAGTGCAGATGACCCCGAAAGAGTTGAGGCATTGAAACAACGTGCATTCCGGTATTCTGATCGACACTGATCCGTCGAAAATGATAGATAAAGAAAGAGACCATGCTTTATGAACGTCAGGCCGAGCCCTATTCGCCAGAAACAGAAAATAGCAACCTATTTTACTCGGGCGATTACAATTATCATTGTCATTCTGACATTTAGTGTTCTGTTTCAGAACTATCAGATCAGTAGTCAGTTGATTGCTCAGGAAGTGCAACGGACGGCAAATCAGACCTCAGGATTAGTTCAGGGCATGGTCAACTTCCGCCTCTCTTTGCTCAAAATTCATCAGGATGGAAGTGCGACAAACGCTGATTTATTACATGCGGTAAGCTCTGGGAAGTCGCAGTATATTGATCAATATTTTCGTTCCGTTGATCAGCTTGACCCGGATAATACACCGGACGTCCGCTTTATTGCCGGGTTGAATCATATGCTGTGGGATGATGGGAATGCTCAGTTCTACGGTATTGTGCCGAATGAATTAGAATCCGTCTCACACCGGATGGCCGTGAATAATGCATGGATGTTGGTGAAAATACCGTCTTTGCTGGAGACGGTTTATGCTTTGGCAAGAAGAACACCGCTTGTGAGTAATTCTGGTGAATTGATCGGTTACTTGTACGTTATGTTTGTGATTAATAATAATTATAATCTTATCGAACAGATTCGCTCCCGTAGCAATTCGCAGAATTTGATCCTTGCGATCGGATCCAATGTCCTTTCAACGACCCTCAACGGAGAAGAGTCATACTCAGAACAGGATGTGCTCGCTTATCCCCAACATGCTGATCGACTTGAGTCCTATACGGTCAATACCACCAAGCTGAGGGTTGATGAAAATCCGACTCAGCTGATGATGTATGCAGTTCAGGATAATCAGAATGTTGTCAAACTGAAGCGTAATTTTTATTACGGTGTCTTGTTTATTTTGATTGCGACAGCGTTGTTCTCTTTCATCTTGTGGTGGTGGTTACATAAGCGAATTCGGGCTGAGATTGAAAAACTGGTCCAGTTTAGTCGCTCAATTGTTGATCGTGGAGCCGAGCATGTTTTCCATGGTTCAAAGATCGAGGAATTTGACCTATTCGGGCGAGCACTTGAACATACCTTTAAGCGCTTGTCTGAACAAGAAAAGCAATTTGAGAATTTGTTCAATTCCTCTATTGCACCAACCATTTTATGGGGAGCTGACGGCCGTTTACTACGGATGAATCCTGCTGCGGTAAAACAATTTTCCAAAGAGAGTCAGGTCTCTACTTTCTATGAACTGAAAGAACGATTAATTCCCAGCATCAAAAAGGCGTCTAGCGGTGAGACACTCAACGAAGTCGCGACTGAGTTTGAAGGTCAAATATTCCGCTGGACGATTTCCCCGATTGTGACCGAAGGCCGTGTTGAGTCTGTCCTGACTCAAGGACAGGATGTCACGACCATTGCCGAAGCTGAGAAACAAAGCCATTTGGCGCGCAGTGAAGCAGAAAGAGCTGCCGGTGCCAGAGCTGATTTTCTGGCTCGGATGAGTCATGAGGTCAGAACACCTTTGAATGGGATTTTAGGGGTATCACAGTTATTGAAAGAGAGTGTGACAGACGAAAAACAGCGTGAACAGGTCGGTGTACTCAGCCTGTGTAGCGAACATCTGCTTGCTGTTTTAAATGATATTTTGGACTTCTCCAAAATTGAGCAGAATAAGTTCAAACTGAATCCGGTTCATTTCCACTTGATTGAGACAGTTCGAGTCATCGAACGGATTTATCAACCGCTATGTCAGGAAAAGGAACTTGAGCTGGATGTGATGACTAATATTCAGGAAGATACCATCGTTGTCATTGATCAAATCCGTCTGAATCAAATCATCTTTAATTTGCTGAATAACGCGATTAAATTTACCCGTGAAGGTGAGATTTGTGTCCTGATCAATTTAAACCATTCAGAAGATGGCGCGATGTTTCATGTTTCTATCTCCGATACCGGTATTGGCATTGGACATGATGATCTTTCGTTAATCTTTGAACCTTTTATTCAAGGCGGAACGACATCGAGTCGCGAATTTGGCGGGAGTGGTTTAGGGCTATCGATTGTGAAAAATTTGGTGGAACTCATGGGGGGAACCGTGTCGGTCTCGTCTCAGGTCGGCAAGGGAAGCTGCTTCGAGTTCACAATTCCGATTGAAGTTGAGCAATACCATGTTAAACAAACGCAAGAAACGGTTGAACAGGAGGTCTCTGGTCAACTATTTGAGCAATCTCCTCACGTACTATTAGTTGAAGATAACAAAACTAATGCCTATATCGCGAAGGCATTTTGTGACCGTTTCGGCCTACGGGTGACATGGGTTGAAGATGGCAAGGTTGCCGTTGAAACACTGAAAAAAATAGGCTTTGATTTAGTTTTGATGGATAACCAGTTGCCAGGTATGGATGGGGTTGAAGTTACCGATTTTGTGAAACATCAACTCAGACTAGACACACCAATTTATGCGTGTACTGCGGATGATACTGAAAAAACCAAGAATGATTTCTTACATGCAGGGGCAGAATACATACTGGTCAAACCGATCCGAGAAGAGAACTTATATAAGGCGCTGGTTCATTTCAGAGATAATTATTGGGCACCGATAACGTCGAGCGTACTTCAATCCCATTAATGGCGGCGTTATATGAGGATGATTGGTCATCCCTGATGATATTGATGTGCATTGTTTACCGGTTTCTTGTTCTGGAAACCGGTAAACCGTGATTAATACTCGTAGCGAACCCCGAGTACAGCTCGTGGTCCCCAAAGACCGTTATTATCAAATCCCATATTCAAAGAGAGTTGATCGGTCGAGTGGAAGCGGGCACCAAAGCTGACGACAGAATGTTCATCAAGCTTACCCACTTTGCCATAGACTTCCAGTTGATCACCAAGCCACAGACGACCACCGATGTTGATTTCTCCCAAGGTATCGGACTTACCACCTTCATCCTGAGGGCGTTTGATTTGGTGTAACAAGATGGCACCGAACACATCTGCAAACTGTGTCACCGGGCCGTTAAAACCGATCCCACTCGCAAGATCCCAATCACTATCCATCTGGGTGTCGGCATGGGCGAGCACATGAAAGTTGTCCACGATACTCATACTGAATTCAGAACCGATAGATTCCGGCCCACCGCCGACTCGGACTTCAAGATAGTTGTAATTAAAATTTGCAGCATGGGCTGCCAGCGGTGCAAAGATAAAAGCAAGGCCTGTAATGATTAAACTGAAAGCCTGTCTTAACATAAAACGTCCTATCGGTTTGATTCCCTTTGTATATAGAGAAGTATAATATATTGATTTTTAATTTAAACGATTAGGACAGATATTCAAGTGTTACCTATCAGCTGGTGGTGATTCTTTGAGTGAATTCCAAAATTCTGATGGTGGCAGTTGCTTATTTCTTTCCGATGGAGTCGCTCGATTATGAAATCTTCGTTAAATGCACTGATGGTTCAGGGCACTACCTCCGATGCAGGGAAAAGTGTTCTTGTCGCCGGTCTGTGTCGGGTTCTTTATCGTCGGGGGATTCGGGTAGCACCGTTTAAGCCCCAGAATATGGCATTGAATAGTGCCGTTACCCCTGACGGGGGCGAAATCGGTCGTGCTCAGGCAGTTCAGGCTTTCGCAGCAGGGATTGAACCTTCAGTGCACATGAACCCAGTGCTGCTCAAACCAAATTCCGATACCGGGGCTCAGATTATTCTGCAGGGCAAAGCGATTACCAATATGGAAGCAGACAGTTACCATGATTATAAGAAGACCGCGCTGCATGTTGTGATGGATTCCTTTCAGCATCTCAGTAAAACATACGACAGTATTATGATTGAAGGGGCAGGCAGCCCGGCCGAAATTAATTTGCGTGAAAATGATATTGCCAATATGGGATTTGCTGAAGCGGCCGATGTCCCGGTTATTATTGTGGCAGATATTGATCGTGGTGGTGTTTTTGCGCATTTGTATGGCACATTGGCGTTGCTTTCCGAGTCTGAACAAGCGCGGGTAGTCGGTTTTGTCATCAATCGGTTTCGCGGAGATATTCGTTTACTTCAGTCAGGACTTGACTGGTTGGAGCAGAAAACCCAGAAGCCGGTGATTGGGGTGCTGCCCTATTTACATGGATTGGATATTGAAGCTGAAGATGCGATTGTTGCGACTGAAGTCCGTGAAGGAGACGAAAAACTGAAAGTGGTGGTGCCGGTATTTTCTCGTATCAGTAACCATACCGATTTTGATGCTTTACGCTATCACCCGGAAATTTCGTTTCGTTATGTCAGAAAAGGAGAAAGACTCCGCGATGCTGATCTGATTATTCTGCCCGGCAGTAAATCAACCCGTGCTGATCTTGCGTTTTTGAGAGCGCAAGGGTGGGATCAAGATATCATGCAGCATCTGCGTTATGGCGGAAAAGTCATCGGTATTTGTGGCGGATACCAGATGCTTGGTCAGACGGTGCGTGATCCGCTGGGGATTGAAGGGGAATCGGGTGTGAGTCAGGGTCTTGGGTTACTCGATATTGATACTGAACTGATGGCGCAAAAACATCTGACCAACGTGCAAGGCTCACTCTGTTTTGGTGGAGACGATGTCCGGGTACAAGGTTATGAAATTCACGCCGGACACTCACATCGGCGGGATGGCAATCGTGATCGGGCCGTGATTCAGTTACAGGATGGTCGGGAAGATGGCCTGATGGATCAGGCGAATCAGGTATTCGGAACTTATCTGCATGGTATTTTTGATCAGACAGAAGTGATGCAATGTTTGTGTCAATGGGCCGGTAGCGGAGAGCTCCAAACGCTTGATCACATACAGCGGAAAGAAGATGCTCTTAATCGGGTTGCTGATGCAATTGAAACGCATCTTGATCTGGCATTGCTGTGGCCGGAACTATCAAAATAAGCGAGTATTCCGAGCTATCGCGATTTTATGGGGATGACTGTCAGTCAGTGTCGCAATCAGACTTGAATATCGAGTAAA
Organism: Vibrio rubrogenes; assembly: GCF_059641415.1. Classification (NCBI taxonomy): domain Bacteria; kingdom Pseudomonadati; phylum Pseudomonadota; class Gammaproteobacteria; order Vibrionales; family Vibrionaceae; genus Vibrio; species Vibrio rubrogenes. The sequence goes on along the minus strand of NZ_JCARSY010000014.1, from coordinate 46,248 downwards.
GAGCCGATCATGTCCTGTTCACGCTGAATCACGTTGGCGCCAACACGGTTATATTGTGTCGCTTGATTGAGTTTAATTAAGGCATCAACTTGGGTTTGATCCGGGTTTTTGTCGGCAATTTCTTTTTGTTGACGAATGGTATTTTGCTGGGGAGCGAGTGCAGAATCGACCGCACGTGGTTCTTGCTGCATTTGTTCATCAGAGCGATGTCGTGTCGCACGGTTAATATCACGACTTGCCTCATTGGTCATTTGAGTCGCATGATCGATCATTTGGTAACCGGATTGAAGCGCAGATACAGACATAAAAACTCCCTTGGTCGTGGTTATATTATAGCCAAAATATGACTCAGGTACATTTTTTTCTTGATCGCGTTTTTCTTGAACGCGATAAGTGTAAGTAAACTGACGCACGACAGGTAGCCCCTTAAAACAGGCTGGAGATCACATCCAACTCTTCGTGAGTCAGAAGTGCTGAACTTTCCGAAGATAAGTTTGCGTCGATTTCGCTCTGAAGGCTACGTAACTGCGCTGGCGTCAACTGTTTGAGTTGCGCTTTCAATGATTCAAACTGGCAGCTTGACAAATTCGGTTCGGATACCGGGAAATAATGGTGACTATGACTGAGTTGTGCCCGCATCGTTATGCTCCAATTCTCCATCACTTAATTAATAAGTAAGGCTACGATGTTCTGGTTTTGTATGTTTCTTGTACGGCTCAGTTTTAAAGTATAAGTATTTCGACGGATGCTTTTGTCCGTGTAATGTCAGACAAAAGCAAGAATGCTGCACTGAATCGTTGATTTTTGCAATGAAATATCCGTTTTGGCACGACTGATATGGATGCGTGATGCAAATTGAATCGGGCAGCAGTTTCTCATTCAGGCCTTGTTTAGACCAAGAACAAGTCGCCGGGCGGGGTTACCTCTGCATTATTCCTGTTCGACTCGGGCAGCCAGCTTGTTGGCCAGTGAGTGTAATTCAGGAATAATCCGGTAAATCAGGTGCAGTTGTTGCAGCACCAAACGAGCTGATCCTTTGTCTTCCTCATGCCATTCTGCCAGTTGTTTTTCTAATCCTGCGTCTTCAGTCTGACTGATATCACCACTGTTTTGGTGATGTTCCAGTTGTTCGTGGAGTTGTTGCAGATGTTGGTGAATGACACGGTGCCCGTTAAGCACCAAATAGAGAACCGATTCGTCCCCCAGTTGTGTCCGGTGCGCTCCGATGGTTGAAATGTAGCTGAGCAGTGCATGATTTAAGGTCAAAAAGCGGAAACAGTCTTCTTCTGCTTTTCTGTATTTGCCCGGTTCAGACAGCATATTATTGATTGTGGTGGTGAGGGCAGCATCCTGATCATGTGCTTCTCTCCTGGCGACACGATAACTCAAGCTATCTTTCTTGCCGATACGGTATTGAACCATCATCTGATCCAGATAATTTTTATTACTCCGAATTGCTTCAGCCATGACTCGGTGCAGCCTTTTCGCGTGCCAGTCCGGTAGAATGAAAGACACCGCAAGCACAGCAAGACCACATCCAATGAGTGTATCGAGCAAACGCGGCAGAACCACCGCATATCCGGCACCCATCTGATTGAAACAAAAGAGTACCAAGACAGTGATAAATCCGGTCGCATAGCCGTAATTATTGTTCCGGAATGCAAAAAACATCACCCCGGAAATAACGATTATGGCGATTTGGCTTGCTTGTGAGGGGAACAACGTGAGCAGTAAAACACCGATAAATAACCCGGAAATTGTCCCGATAACACGGAGCGTAATTCTTTGCCGGGTTGAGGAGAAATTGGGCTGACAGACAAACAGTGTTGTGAGGAGGATCCAGTATCCCAGTTCCAGATCAAGCGTTTGCAAAATGGCATAGCCGGTTGTGAATGTCACGGACATCCGGATGGCATGACGAAACAATAGTGAGTCCCGGTTCATGTTATTCCAGACTCGCTGCCACATACTTTTCAAACCATAAGGGTTGGTATCTGAAAGTTGGGTTTCATCAAACTGATGACTTTCTGGATGACCGATATTACATAGCTGTTTTTCGATAGTTGACAGATTGTTAAACAGATAATTGAGCTGGGCAAATAACGATTTCCACTCAGGTTGGGAATGTGTGTGTAAATACTGCATCGAGAGGAGCAGTTCATCCAGTGCCAGAGCGGATGCGTTCGGATGTTGATATTCACGGTTTTCTTTGATGCTTGTTGCGATTTCCCGGCATGCTTGAGCCTGAGTTTCTAACAGATGCCGGAAACGGAAAAGAATATCACTGCGCCCGAAATGTTCCGCAAGCTCCTGATATCGCGAGTGTGTTGAACTGATACGCTCATGAATATCCTGCGCGAGAAAGTAAGTGTTCAAAAAATGATGACTGGTGGTATGAATCTGACCTTTCTTGCTATAGGAAAGTAATGTTGCCTTACATTGATTTAATGCTGTGACAATCTGTGCGTTGAAGTTGGCTTCACGGATCCGGTAGGGTTGGATCTGCACCTGTGAAACCGGATGAAACAGTTCGCTTTTCAGCGCAAAGTAATCAGCCAGATTGAGAAAGACGACCGCGAGATTATGTTGTACCGGACGGTTCGGAAATAGAACCAGCCATACAATTGAGATGAGGAAATACCATAACGCACCGGCAAGCAGTAACGTCGGTTGAAACCAGAATCCGGGACTCTGGTGTTCACCAATCATGGTATATACGGCTATCAACAGTGAGCCGAATGCAATGCTGGCATAACGAGAGCTGATCGCGCCAAGCATAATGAAACCAAATGTGGAGATGGACAGACCGATAGCGAATAAAACGGGATGATGAAACAGAATTTCAATCGAAAATGTCGCAATGGCAAAACAGATCAGAGCCAGACCGATAGTCTTAAGTCTGCCGGTAATGCTGTCATCCTGTTCTGTCAGTGCTGCCGCAATAATCCCCAGAATCAGCGGGGTGATCCAAGTTGATAGTTGATAATGCCAAGTCGGCAATGCCACACCTAACAGCGCAATTAAAATTAAGACAGAATAATGGAACGTTTTATTCGCCCAATAACCACGAATCTGACTGAGGAATTTCACAGGATTTCAACCATTTTATTCATGTTGTGCCACTATAGTGAATGATATCAGAACTGTACTGTAACGTATTGAACTTTTATCCGTCTTTTCGCCCGCAGGCATAAAAATGAGGTGCAATTCTCCCCGTCGGGAAATGACAGGCTGCTGACGTATCAACCTATCCGGTTGTGATATTTGTTGCATCTGTGGATATTTGTTGCGTCTGTGAATGTCAGTCAAACAATGATGTCGGAATGATGCCTCAGAATCGTTGAGATAAATGACTATTTTATATATAAATAGACCCACGTTACCTTTGGGCAGGATTTAAACTGCACTGAGGGCATACTTCAGATATTCTTACGCGTGTAACTGAATTTATACGTTGAACTTCAAGTCAATGAGCATAACTGATGCAGCTGAAAGCCAGTAATACTGCAAAATATTTTATGAATGATGAGTTTTACCAAGTCGCGATTGATGGCGAGAAACTTATCATCCGTTCTAGTGCCGCAGAAGAAAGAATTCCATTTGCAGTTTGGGATGGTTCGGTACGTGTCCGGCGCGGGATTATGTGGGGAGAACTTGAGTTTTTTGCCCATGAGCATGATGGCCAGCGTTATAGTTGGTTAATCCGGGGGTTACCTTGGCCCCAGTGCCGGAAGTTTGCTGATAAAGCGGTGGCAGCCTATCGTCAATGGCATCAATTACAGTGTGCTCAGCTTTCCACCTACTTACCGGCTTGGCAGCAGGCGCTGAATCAGCGCCAGAATGAACCTGTTTTTCTTGCTCATTCCAAGATCCGAGAATGGCACCGTCAGGTGAGTCGTGATTTGACAGCATTGGGGATGTCTCTCGATGAGATTGAGCAGCGGGCCCCCGGGCTGATTTCAGAAATTGGTGCATGGTACCATCAACCTTCAGTGATGTTGTCACAACGTAATGAAGCATGGATTGAGGCCGAGCGTGAGCGTTGGGATTCGTTGTTCAAAGCACTGGAATCCTCGCCTTTAAATCCATCGCAGCAGTCCGCCGTTCTTTTGAATGATGATTACAATTTGGTATTAGCCGGTGCCGGCTCGGGGAAAACCAGCGTACTCTCTGCCCGGGTTGCCTATTTAATTGAAAGTGGGTTGGCCGAGGCGTCGCAAATCCTGTTGCTTTCATTCGGCAAAGATGCGGCATTGGAGATGGAACAACGATTGAAAGACCGTGTGGGGCCCGCAGCGGAACATGTCACAGTGAATACGTTTCATCAGCTTGGGTTACGGATTATTCATGAGGTTGAAGGGCAAGATGTGCAACTGTCCCCGATTGTTGGCGAAGCCAAGCTCAAAGAAGCTTGGATGACCGACTGGCTCAAAAAACACTGGATGACACCGACAAACTTTAAACGGTGGCAGAAACATTTAAATCAGTGGCCGATTGCTTATATCAAAGGGGATGAAGAGCTGGGCAGTCATGTTGAAAACCCTAAATTGATTTCTTGGCTGACTCAGCAGGTCGAACAACTTTCGTTGTTGGGCTTCAGTAAAAAAGAGATTCAGCAAAAAATTGTCGAGCGAGAAGATTATCCGCGTCTGAACAGTGAGCTTGCATTATGCTGGCCATGTTATCAGGCTTGGAATGAGATGCTGAAGACGCAGGGACAACTGGATTTTAATCTGATGATCAGTCGGGCAACGGCTTATGTCAGAAAGAAAAAATATCAATCTCGTTGGGCGTTTATCATGGTCGATGAATATCAGGATATTTCGCCACCGCGTCTCGCGTTACTGGAGGCACTCTGCAAACAACATCCAGCAAACGGGAATCTCTTTGCCGTTGGAGATGACTGGCAATCAATTTATCAGTTTGCCGGTTCCGATGTTGATTTAACCACGGGCTTCAAGCAGCGTTTCCCTGCCTCGACCGTGACACATCTCGATACCACTTATCGGTTTAATAACCGACTGGCAGAAGTGGCAAATACCTTCGTACAGGCGAATCCACAGCAGATACCGAAGTCGCTCAATAGTCTGAAAATACAGAAAAACAATGCAGTAGCATTACTTCCCCAATCACGGATCGAGAAGATTATCGAGCAACTGAATCGCAAGAATTCAGCCAAGAATGAAGTCAAATCACTATTGATTCTTGGCAGAAATCACTATCACAAACCACAATTGCTGGCCGCATGGCAGAAGCAATATCGTCATCTCGATATTCAGTTCATGACATGTCACGCCAGTAAGGGCAAAGAAGCCGATTTTGTCATCATTGTGAATGTGGATGAAGGGCAATTTCCGACCAAAACGAAAACCTTGCACTTGGATGATGTATTGACACTATCAGATGAGACTTTCCCGAATGCAGAAGAGCGTCGTTTATTTTATGTTGCGATGACCCGGGCAAGAGAAAAAGTCTGGGTCGCCTACAATGCAGGCGGTTCCTCCTTCGTCAAAGAACTGCTTGAAGGGCCATACGCGGTTTCTAAAATATAAATTCAGCGTCTTATAGTATTTTTCGAGCATTGATATAGGACTGATAGTCAGGGATTTCGATATCGGTACTCTGTGCTATCAACGCGGATGAAAAAATGAAATCGGCCGTGGCACGATTGAGTGCCATCGGAATATTCCACACGCTGGCGATTCGCAGGAGTGCCTTGACGTCTGGATCATGCGGTACGGCGTTGAGCGGATCCCAGAAAAAGACGAGAACATCGATTTTACATTCAGAAATTAGAGCACCAATCTGCTGATCTCCGCCCATTGGACCACTAATCATTTGAATGATCTCAAGGCCGGTCTCCTGACTGAGAAGATGACCCGTTGTGCCGGTCGCGTAAAGCGTATGATTGGCGAGTTGTGCTTGGTTTTGCTTGGTCCATGCGAGTAGGTCAGCCTTGCGGTGATCGTGGGCCACAAGGGCAATATGTTTCTTTTCCGATAATCTGCGTTGAATCGTTTGCATTAATTTTGCTCCATGCTCATGGATGACTCTCGTCGTAGGTTTGTCTTGAAGTCATTACATCAGATCATTTTATATACGAAATATTCTATATAAATCAATTATTTTTATTGATAATTGAGGGATGATTTATCCTCTTTTAAGAAAATGGAATGAAACCAGTACATTGTAAAAGGGGAATTGAACGGAGAGGGTTTTTACTGTTTTTCCCCGAGCGAAAATATTCCATACTCATGCGTATTGATCCGCGTTCTCTTAAAGGCTACCCCCTAATGATGTTCCTTTTGAGAGAGTATACGATTGAAGATTTGACCGTATTTCTTTCGAAATACGGTTTTTTTTATGCTGTGAGGTTTGAAAGTGGGGTTAGTTGGTGAAGTGGTAGCTTTCCGGAACGACAACGATGCCCTTTTCTGACATCTGGAAGCGTTTTTTGTCCTGAACGGGATCAACCCCGATTTGAGTGTAAGGGGGAATGTGGACATGTTTATCGATGATGCAATTGACCAACTGGCATCCTTCTCCGACTTCGACATCATCGAAAATAATACTATCTACAATAGTGGCACTGTCATTGATTCGAACATTGGAAGAGATAATAGAGTGCTGTACAGACCCACCTGAATTGATCACACCGTTGGCGATCATCGAATTGATAAAGATACCTTCATTTCCGGTTGCCGATGAAACGGTTCGGGCGGGTGGATACTGCGGTTCATAAGTGCGGATAGACCAATTTTTCTGGTAAATGTTCATCGGTGGGATTGGCTCCAGCAGATCCATGTTGGCTTCGTAATAGGAGTCGATCGTACCGACATCTCGCCAGTAGCAGTCTTTGGCGACCCGCCCTTTGTCACCATAGAAGTTATAAGCGAATACAGCGTTGGTTTTAATCAGTTCGGGAATGACATCTTTACCGAAATCATGACTTGAATGCTCTCTCTCAGAATCATCAACTAATGCTTCTTGCAGGACATCCATATTGAAAATATAGACGCCCATCGATACGAGACTACGCTCAGGTTTCGTGAGCATTGCCGGTGGATCGAGCGGTTTTTCAATGAATCCCGTAATTTTAGCGTTGTCATCATCGGTACAGATAACCCCAAATGAACTCGCCTCGTTCCGGGGAATATCCATACAGGCAATGGTAAGTTTTGCCTGATTGGCAATATGCTCTTCTAACATTGCCGCATAGTCCATCTTGTAAATATGGTCACCGGATAGAACCACGACATACTTTGCATCGCTTCTCGAAAGTAGCCACAGATTATGGAAAATGGCATCAGCAGTCCCTTCATACCATTTGCCGCCTTTTCTCATCTGAGGTGGTACTGCGGTAATGTACTCTCCCAATTCTGGGTTGAATATGGACCATCCATCCCGGAGATGTTTCTGCAGAGAGTGAGATTTATATTGGGTAAGTACCAGAATCCGTCTTAAGCCGGAATGCAGGCAGTTGGTGAGGGTAAAATCAATAATGCGATATTTACCACCAAAAGGAACAGCCGGTTTCGCCCGGTGATCCGTTAATGGTGAAAGACGTGAGCCGATGCCACCAGCAAGCACAACTGTCAGTGTTTCTTGCATCTTTATTATCTCCCTATATATGTGCAATTCATTTCAATTGTAGTGAGCAGTACAAGTTTCAAGCCAACAAGTTAAGTGCTTCTATGCTCAGTGATTCAGATTCATCGATGATCTCAGATGATAAACATTGGTGCATAGAATGAGTCTGAATGAGCAATTTTGGTGCAACTCATAACGTGAAAGCATGTGGTTTTTACGTCAGTTTTTATACGCTACAATCGATGCAGGTTATTGTTAAGTGAATCACACCGTTGCCGATAACAAAGTATATACAAAGAGGCTCTGATTATATGAAAAAAGTATTGATGATTTTGATCTTATTGCTGGGTATCGGTGGTGCCGGTGCGGGGTACTATCTGTTTTACATGAAACCGGAACAAGATGCAGCCGAGCAAGGTTCAGCAAAGAAGAAGAAAAAACCGGTATTAGCGAACGCTTCGACAGAGCAACCTGATGAAACGGCTGAGGTCAAAGTCAATACGCATTTCTATGTGAATGAACATAAATTGGCGATCAGAAATGCTCCCGATTCAGAGTCCTTTCCTGTGCGATATTTGTACAAAGGGGATCCGGTTACCGTGTTGGAGCAAAAGCAGGGCTGGGGAAGGATTTCCAGATATTTTGTCTATCAACAAGGTGGACCGGAAATCGCAGAATGGGTGGCGATGGATCAGTTGAGTGAGCAGGCTCCTGTGATTTCCAAAGAAGAAAAAGAAGAGATTCTGATGAGTTATATTAACAAATCAGATGATTTACTGATTTACAAAGAAAAATTTATACAAATCACCGGACAATTAATCGATGAAAAAATGTGCGCACCGGAAGATTTTGACGAGCTAAAAGGTTGGGTTCGTTCTGTTCGTTACCAAGAACGCCATGTCTATTTCATTTATTGTGGTGGTCTAAAATCAATCGATAAAATTTATTTTGATGCTGATAGCGGAGAAATATTTTATTAGTAAATGAAATATTAAATAAAGGTTGAATTCAATTTCATTTATATCAAACTCAATAATTATATTGAGAATAGAAAATACGGATTAATTTCTATTTATGATAATTTTGTTTTATTGATTATTTATTTTATTTCATATTTAACCCATTGATTGTACTGTATATCTCAATAGAAAATAAAAAATAACCTCATAAATTACCATTTAAAATCAACTAGTTACATTTAATTGATAATTCAATATAATAATGATATCAATTTTTGTGACCTTCGTCAGTGTTGGCAAATTTATTCTCATATTTATTTGAAAAGTTGGAAGCTTATATTAGCTTAAATAGTGAAGAAAATAATTTTATTTGATTTCAAAGGCTTTGAAGTTTTTACATTATTTTAACATTCGTCGGTTGGTGTCCATTCCTCTTTTGACACCTTTCATTATAAAACATATTGAATTGATTATTTTAGGATGGAGTCTTGAATGAAAAGAATCGCTTTGATTACCGGCTCAAAGGGCGGTATTGGTTCTGCTATTTCTAGTCAACTCGTCGCGGAAGGATTCCGTGTTGTCGCAACATATTATACTGGGGCATATCAGTGTGCTATCGATTGGTTTAATGAAAAAGGATTTACTGAAGATCAGGTTCGTCTGCTTGAGTTGGATGTAACCGATACAGCGCAGTGTGCAGAACGGCTGTCGTTGCTCCTTGAGGAGGAAGGAAGTATCGATGTGGTCATTAACAATGCCGGTATCACACGAGATGGTGTATTTAAAAAAATGACCGCCCAAAACTGGAAGGATGTCATTGATACCAATTTAAACAGTGTGTTCAATGTGACTCAACCTTTATTCGGCGCGATGTGCGATAAAGGCTATGGTCGCGTGATTAATATTTCATCAGTCAATGGACTGAAAGGGCAGTTTGGTCAAACAAACTATTCTGCCGCGAAAGCCGGTATGATTGGTTTTAGTAAAGCTTTAGCGGCCGAAGGTGCTCGCTCAGGCGTGACAGTCAATGTCATCGCACCCGGATATACAGCTACGCCCATGGTGGAAGAAATGAAGCCTGAAGTCCTCGAATCTATCGTCGGACAAGTCCCAATGAAACGTCTTGCCAAACCCGAAGAAATCGCCCAGACAGTCAGCTTTTTAGTGAGTGATGGTGCCGCCTATATCACAGGGGCAACATTGTCTGTCAACGGTGGATTATACATGAGCTGATCGGGGAGCCAAATCATGGAAAAAGTATTTATTGTTGCGGCAAAGCGCACGCCTGTCGGTTCGTTTGGTGGTAGTTTGAAAAGTGTGGATGCCGGGCATCTTGGGGCCTTAGCAATTCAAGGCGTACTCAGTGCAGCATCACTTGCTCCCGAAGCGGTTGATGAAGTGATCGTGGGGAATGTTATTGGTGCAGGGCAGGGGATGAGTATCGGCCGTCAGGCATCATTATTTGCCGGCATTCCTGAAACTACACCCGCTTATAACATTAATATGGTTTGTGGGAGTGGGATGAAAGCGGTGATGGAAGGTGTCAGCCACATTCGTAGTGGAGATGCTCAAGTTGTGGTTGCTGCCGGTGTTGAGTCGATGTCTCAAATTCCTTATGCCTTATCGGGCAGTATCCGTGACGGTCATAAAATGGGTGATATGACCTTGGTTGATTTGTTAATTCGTGACGGATTGACGGATATATTTAATCAATATCATATGGGGTGTACCGCAGAAAATATTGCCGGAGAATATGGCATCTCCCGGGAAGCACAAGATCAGTTTGCACTGAGTAGTCAGCAGAAAGCCGTTGCAGCGATTAAGGCTGGGAAGTTTGTTGATGAAATTGTACCTGTTGAAGTGAAAGTTAAACGGGATAGCGTCATGTTCGACACTGATGAGTACCCTAAAGCGGACACATCCATCGAACTTTTAGCTCGCCTGCGTCCTGCCTTTATGAAAGATGGCACGGTGACCGCTGGGAATGCATCCGGCTTAAATGATGGTGCCAGTGCAGTGATTGTTGCTTCTGAAAGCGCAGTCAAGCAATACGGTTTAACACCGTTGGTTGAAATTGTTAGCTATGCACAGGCTGGGGTCGATCCGAAAGTGATGGGACTTGGGCCGGTTCCTGCGGTAGCGAAAGCACTCAAACGAGCGGGAAAAACACTCGATCAAATGGATCTGCTGGAATTGAATGAAGCATTTGCGGCTCAGGCATTGGGCGTTGTCAAAGGCTTATCAAGAGAACACGCAGTTTCTGAAGAAGCAATTCTTCAAAAAGCGAATGTAAACGGTGGAGCGATCGCGCTTGGTCATCCACTTGGTGCATCTGGAAACCGTATATTGGTGACACTTATCCACGAATTGAAGCGGAGAGGTGACCAGTATGGGGTGGCTTCATTATGTATCGGCGGAGGAATGGGAACCGCTGTCATAGTGAAGGCCGTTGGCTAAATAAAAATGAAGATTTGACCCACAATTGGAGATGAAAATATGTATACGGACTTCTTTAAATCATTTACTGATCAAACAGAAAAAACATTAGAACCTTATTTTAAATTCAACAAATTACTGACTAAAAACGTTGAAGTATTGACTCAGCTTCAGTTGAACTCAATGAAAACCTACAGTGATATTGGTCTTGCTCAGATGAAAGCCGCGGGTGACGTGAAAGATGTCGCTTCTTTAACTGCTTTCAACACTCAGCAAATGGGTGCGCTATCTAAACTGTCACAACAAATGGTTGATGACAGTAATAAGCTTCAGGCGATTGCCAAAGAGTTTAAAGATGATGTTGAGAAATTAACTTCAGAAAACATTTCAACAGTCACTCCTGCGTAACTCCATGTCTTTTGGCCGCCTTTGCGGGCGGCTTTTTTCTGAACTAGGGAGTAGGTTATGATTCAACACTTCTTCTCAGACTACCTGATGAAAATTCAGGAAACCAATCAAAAATGGTGGACTGATTTTGAAACACAACAGGAAGTCTTTCGTTCGCCCTTGAATAAAGCGATGCAGGAAGTGAATTTTGAGGATACTGCAAAACTTTTTGAAAGGGCTGCCAACCAACCGGCTGCACTACTCGATCTTCAGATGGCGTGGTGGCAAAAGCAGTTGGAAATTTGGCAAAATGTTGCCCTTGCCGGTAATAAAGACTTGCTGATTGAAGTTGAGCATGGCGATAAGCGCTTTGCGGATGAGTCATGGAGAGATGACGCCATGTACAACTTTATCATGCAATCCTATTTATTGTTTGGCAAAACATACCTCGACACAATTGACGCTATTGAAGGCTTGGATGACAAAGCGAAAGAACGCTTACGCTTCTTTTCACGTCAGACAATCAATGCGATGTCACCCAGCAACTTTATCGCGACAAACCCAGAATTATTGAAGTTGACACTTGAGTCTAACGGACAGAATTTGGTTGATGGCATGGAAGCACTGAAAGAGGATGTTGCCTCCAGTGCCGATATTTTGAAAATTCGGATGACCAATAACAATGCATTCCGGGTCGGTCAAAATGTTGCAACAACACCGGGTAAAGTCGTCTTCAGAAACGAGTTGTTTGAACTGATTCAGTACACACCGATGACTGAACAAGTCTACAGTACACCGTTGCTGATTGTGCCGCCATTTATTAATAAATATTACATTCTCGATCTCCGCGAAAAGAACTCCATGGTTCGTTGGCTGCTGGAACAAGGCCATAGTGTCTTTATGATGTCTTGGCGAAATCCGGGCAGAGAACATGCCGAATTGGGGTATGAAAGCTATGTTATCGATGGCGTTGTGAAAGCTGTTTCTGTCGTGGAAGAGATTACCGGGCAGGAACAGATCAATGCGGCAGGCTATTGTATTGGCGGTACTTTGCTGGCAACTACGATTGCTTATTATGCTGCGAAACGCATGAAAAAACGGATTAAATCTGCATCTTTCTTTACCACTTTGCTGGATTTCTCACAGCCGGGTGAAGTGGGTGCGTATATCAATGATCCTGTGATTAGTGCGATTGAGATGCAAAATTTATCTCGTGGTTATATGGATGGCCGTTCACTGAGTGTGACATTCAGCCTATTGCGGGAGAATAATCTCTATTGGAACTACTATGTCGATAACTATCTGAAAGGTTCAAGTCCGGTCGATTTTGACCTGTTGTACTGGAATAGTGACAGCACTAATGTGACAGCCACGTGCCACAATTTCTTGCTCAGAGATCTCTATCTGGAGAACAAACTGATTCAGGATAAAGGCGTGAAAGTCGGTGGTGTTTGGATCGATCTGGATAAGATTAAGATTCCGAGCTATTTCATTTCAACCAAAGAGGATCATATTGCGCTGTGGCAAGGAACCTATGACGGTGCGATGAAAACCGGCGGTAATAAAACGTTCGTTTTAGGCGAATCCGGGCATATTGCCGGTATTATCAATCATCCGGATAAAAAGAAATATGGTTTCTGGCTGAATGACGCGCTGGAAGAAAATGCCGATGAGTGGCTGGCAAATGCGCAACGTCAAGAAGGCTCATGGTGGACTCACTGGAATGAATGGCTGTGTGGCTTCTGTGCGAAGGAAAAAATTGAACCGTTTGCTGTCGGCAGTGATAGTTATCCTGTCCTCGATGATGCTCCGGGAGAGTATGTTCGTCAGGTTTTGCCTGTTCCGCCAGCAGAGCATGATTCATCTGTAAATGTGGCAGAAGATCTCCAATCTGCAAAAAAATAGCCTATCTTAACGATAGCTATACCTCTTGTGCCGTCCCTACCTTTAGGCGGCACTTTTTTATTTGAGTCGTACTGAATTGCAGTGACTTGTCAACTGTTGGCCGCGATTTCCTCACTCAGTGTCGTTCACCACCGCCATGAACAAAGAACAATCCCCCATTTCACACAGAGCATGTTAGAATGCCATCATTTTATCAAATCCGTCCGTTTGTCATGCCCTGAAGATGAAGATATGAAAAGCATTGATTCAGGGAAACAAAACAAACGGATATCGGTGAAAGGTTCGTTTCAAATGGTTAACAATACAATCCAATGGTTTCCGGGACACATGCATAAAGCACGCAAGGAAATCGAAGAAGTCATTCCCCAGATTGATGTCATTATTGAAGTGCTGGATGCCCGTATTCCATTTAGTAGCGAAAATCCCATGATTGCCGAACTTCGGGGTGACAAGCCTTGTGTGAAAGTGTTGAATAAACGCGATCTGGCGGATCCTGTCACAACGGCACTCTGGATTGAACACCTTGAGCGAGAGAAAGGCGTAAAAGCGTTGGCGATTACGACCCAGAATACTCAGGAAGTCAATCAGATTATGGAACTGTGTCGTAAACTGGCACCCCATCGGGAAGAGATCGGCAAGAATATTCGCACGATGATCATGGGGATTCCCAATGTCGGCAAATCAACAATTATTAATGCCTTGGCCGGACGGACGATTGCTCAGACAGGAAATCAGCCTGCTGTCACACGTCGCCAGCAACGGATTAATCTGCAAAATGGGATTGTTTTATCAGATACCCCGGGAATTCTCTGGCCCAAAGTTGAGAATCCCCATTCTGGCTTCCGCCTTGCTGCGACCGGAGCGGTGAAAGACACTGCGATGGAATATGATGAAGTCGCGTTTTACACCGTTGAATATCTGGCCCAGGTATATCCGGATTTATTGAAAGCGCGTTATCAGATTGATGAAAATCCACAATCGGATCTCGAATGGATGGAAGCGATTGGCCGTAAACGTGGTGCGTTACGGGCTGGAGGGCGGATTGATTTGCACAAAGCGTCAGAGATTCTGTTGCATGAACTGCGAGCCGGTACGATTGGGGCAATTACGCTGGAGCGGCCGGAGATGATTCATCAGGAACTGATTGATGCTGAACTGGAAGCCACAAGAAAAGCTGCAGAGAAGACAAAGCATAAAGAAGAACGGCGTAAACGCTATTTACGGAATAAACGTTAATCCATCCGTAACGGTTGCTCTAACAGCAATTGAGCCCCAGATAATGACAGCATCCTGCTGTCATTATGGTTTCATCCGTGTCGATGGGTGAAGAGGAGCGATTGCTCCCCCATGTTGCACATCATTTTGCAGTCAACTGTCCCAGTTCAAGTAGAATCTGTTCCAGCTCATCCCAAGGCATCAGCTGGGAATCGATTACCTCTATTTTTGACTCGAATCCATCCAGCGATATCTCATGTACGGAGACAACGCGGTGGTTAACATTGAATGCATAGCAGCCACGGTCTGTATTGATAACGGCTTTGATCCGTTCCGCTGTTAGCTCACTGAATAGTGAAAACAGTGCATCAAAAGGAAAGTGGAACTCAGCCCCGAACACCCAGCCACAGCTGTAGTAGCCCTCACCCTGATTTTCTTTTCTCTGGTACTGCTCTCCCGGAGCTAACTGAAAGATCGGTTCAGCGTGGCCATGCAGATGCTCATGAGGGGATTGAGGCGATACCTGTTGTGGTTCTTCCCGACGCGGGAGATCCAACACTTCCAGTGGTATGTCACCGAATCGGGTCAGTTTGTGAAAAATTTTGGCCGGTTGTTGGTCGGTGAGCCAGTCATTGAATGTATCGATATCATGGGTATGACATTGATCGACTTTATTGCCGATGATGACATCAGCACTGGCTAACTGGTCGTTGAAGTTTTGGTGAGTCGTATATTTGCGATTGCTGAGATTACGCGGATCGACCAGCGCAATTGTTGCTTTTAAATCCAGATAGGGTTGATATTGGGCTGAGGTGAGCGTTGAGACAATTTCCCGGGGGTGTCCCAGCCCTGTAGGCTCAATCAGCAACCGATCCGGCTTCTGTCTAAGCAGAGCCGTAATTCCAACAGACATCGGCACACCGGCAGTACAACACATACAACCGCCGGGGACTTCTTTCACCAAGGCACTTTGTTGAGACAAGAGGGTGCCATCAATGCCAATTTCACCAAATTCATTGACTAAAACCGCCCAGTTTTGATCGGCAGGTTTATGTTTAAGTAGATTCAGAATAGCAGTGGTTTTGCCAGTTCCCAGAAATCCGGTGATGATATTGGCAGGAATTCGTTGAGTCATAACTTCAACTCCAAATTGAAGAACGTTCAGGATTCAGTGTGTTAGTATACAAATATTCTACGAGTGGATAAAATGTAAAAGGCGCACTTATAAAAGCGCGCCTTCATTTCCCGCGACTCATATCGTGAGCTTGCGATCTGGTTGTGTTAACCAGCTAATGGCGGGAATGGTCTTAGGATTTTTATTCCTTGATCCAAATTGTACGTAAGACTGAATCGTTCCTCCGGTTAAGATTATTTCAATTGCCTTACACTTTGATTATGGCTCGATATGTTGGTATTTCAAGTGTGATGATCATTTGTTGTACCGTTTTTTTATGTGGTTCACAGATTTGTTTTTCACCTGCAACTGTGGTTATCATCAGATATCGGAATTCTTTCAATTTGCGCATGAAGTCGCATTGAGAAAGTGATCTGAGTATAAATATGAAATACAACATTTCATTATTGCAACTATAGAAGATGATAAGGATGCGTATAATTCACGCTCGTTGATACTGATACTTTCATTTGTGAGGCCTTAACTCAATGAGATCTAAAGAGAGATTCAAACCTTCCCTATTAGCTAAAGTACCTAAGGACGCCATTAATCAGTTTCTCTCAAAAGATAAGACTCCGGTCTCTGTTTTGCTGCTTTCTATTCTTGTCGGGCTCTTATCCGGCTTGGTCGGGACTTATTTTGAGTTAGGCATTCACTTTGTTTCAGAAACACGGACTAGCTGGTTAATCAGTGAAATCGGTAACCTATTACCGCTTTGGCTTGCAGCCTTTTTGATTAGTGCGACTCTGGCTTTCATCGGTTACTTTCTGGTTCACCGTTTTGCGCCGGAAGCGGCAGGTTCCGGGATCCCTGAAATTGAAGGGGCGATGGACGGAATGCGACAAGTCCGCTGGTGGCGGGTGCTGCCAGTGAAATTCTTCGGTGGGCTCGGTGCGCTGGGATCGGGAATGGTGCTAGGACGTGAAGGTCCGACGGTTCAGATGGGAGGAGCGATCGGGCGCATGATCTCAAGTCTGTTCCGGGTTAAAAATGATGATGCCCGACATTCGTTGTTGGCTGCCGGTGCTGCCGGTGGGTTATCTGCGGCATTTAACGCACCTCTGGCCGGGATTATGTTTGTGGTTGAAGAGATGCGCCCCCAGTTTCGTTACACGCTGATTTCGATTAAAGCGGTGATCATTTCTTCTGTTTTCGCCAACATTGTATTTCGGCTGATTAACGGTCAGGCGGCCGTGATTACTATGCCTCAGTATCAGGCACCAGAAATTCGGTCATTATGGCTTTTTTTACTACTGGGCATTCTATTTGGGATCTTCGGGGTGTTCTTCAATCGCCTAGTGACATTTTTTCAGGATATCTTTGTCAAAATTCACCGCAATGATCGTAAGCGTTATTTATTGGTCGGATCGTTTCTCGGTGGGTGTTTCGGCATCTTGTTGCTGTATCTTCCTGATCTAACCGGTGGTGGTATTGCGCTTATTCCTGTGATTACCAATGGCGGATACACTGCGAGTTTATTAATGCTGCTATTTTTGGGACGCATCTTAACCACAATGCTCTGTTTTGGTTCGGGTGCGCCCGGTGGTATTTTTGCTCCCATGCTGGCTTTAGGAACCTTGTTTGGTTATGCATTTGGTCTGATTTCACATAATTTCTGGCCTGAACTGGCATTCGAACCGGGAATGTTTGCGATTGCAGGGATGGGCGCATTGTTTGCTGCAACGGTTCGGGCCCCGATTACCGGTATTTTATTGGTGATTGAGATGACCAATAACTATTATTTGATTCTACCGCTCATCATTACCGTATTGGGTGCAGTTATCTTTGCTCAGTTGTTTGGCGGAGAGCCACTATACAGTCAGTTACTCCATCGAACCCTGAAAAACGACAAACTGCGTCAGCAGGATTTACCACCGCAGGAACAACCCATCGTTTAATGGTTATGAGGTGATCTGCGCAATCAAAAAGGACTGGCAACGCCAGTCCTTTTTGATGAGATTCAGAAAGAATTATTTAATCGATGGAATATATCCATAACTGTGAATCAGTTCCCGTGCCCGATCCGACTGGAGATATTTGATAAAATCTTGGGCTTCCTGACTGGCTTTGTTTGAATAATCAATGACGAAAAATGGTCTCGAAAGCTGATATGAACCATCAGAAATCGTTTTCGTCGAAGCGACCACACCTTCAAATGGAACGGCCTTAATTGACTGATCAACCGAACCGGTCGAAATGAAGCCAATGGCCCGTGGATTATGATTGACTAATGTTTTGACCATGCTGTTACTATTGACGACAAGGTTACTTGGGTTGATATCGGAGACCAGACGATTGTTAACGACCCGGGTTAATCCCAACAGGCTCTCAAAACTGAATCTGGATCCCGATGACGCTTCTCGTGTCACAACCGCGATTCTTTGATCCGTTCCCCCCAACTCCTTCCAGTTGGTAATCTGACCTTTATAAATTTTGTAGAGCTGGTCTCGGGTCAGATTCTTGATCGGATTAGCAAGATTCACGACAATTGCCAAGCCGTCATATGCGATGAGTCGAATTTCTAAATTTTCATCCAGCTCACCTTCGGTCAGATAGCGGGAGCTCATGGCGATATCTGCAACACCTTTTTTCAATAAGGTAATCCCTGCGGTTGAGCCCACACCCTGAACAGCAATAAAGCTTTCCGGATGCGCTTTATTGTAGTCTTCAGCAAGGACATCCATAATTCGCGCGACTGAGGTTGACCCTGAAACATTGATTTCTTTGGCAACAACCTGCGATGACATGACCCATACACTGAGAAATAGGCCGATAACAACCCGCAACATAATCCACTCCACGTTATCTAATAAAGCCTCGATATTATGAGGTTTTGATGACACTTTTGTGACTGCTTGTTGCTGAATCAGAGAAGAATACGACGTTTCGACAGTCCTTGAGCGTGTTGATCCAGCTTGAACATCGAGAAAGCAGCGGCAGTAAAAGAGGTTGGCCAGGTATTTTGACAAGTGGTACGGGCTGAAACGTTTTCTTAGTGTGGCAGTGGGCAGAATTCAGCTTTGTGTATCGTCCTGAAGAGTTGAATGGTTTATACTCAGTACATCGTGAGATCAATGCAACCAGAGTAGAAAATATGTCATGGTTGCTTATCTTAGTTGATTCAGAGGCTTATTGAGATACAGATGACGGTCGTTAACCTATTACAACGTCAGATCGAACACCGAGCTGAACTATTATGCCAAAATCGCAATCAAGGGTTGCCCGTTGGTATTGGTAAATCATGCTTTGAGCCGATTGTGGATGGTGTCAAATTTCTCAAACACCATTATAAGCTTGATTCCAGCCATTATGATTATTCTACGCCAGTGGCAAAGATTCAGTGGGATCAGCAAGCACGAGTGTGGGCACTCTATGTGCCGGATGATGAAAACGCTTGGATGCTATACCCCTTCTTGGGTCGAAGTGAAGATTTAACCGCATTAATCCGCGAAGTTGAGAAAGATCCGAAATCTTTATTTTGGTCTTAATTTGTTTGTACATCGGTGGTTTTATTGAAACTGAGCCAGATGCACCGGCTGCCAAGATGAAACATCACTACCACATTTCGATTGACAAATAAAAAGGTATTCAGATGAATACCTTTTTTATGCAAAACAGATGTTGCGCTATGTGTCACTTGACCCTGCTTACACGGCTACTTCTATCGCAGCCATAAGCACGCACAACACAGGTTCAAGCCGTTTCTGATTCTGATACGTCGTTTTGAGGCGGCTCAGCAAAAACTGCAGTCGGTTTGGCAATGATGTTCCGGTTTTCCTGATTCACTTCATTGAGTGTGACTTCAAGTGTATCTCCCAGTTTGTACACCAATGCTTTATCGATGTAGATATAACCTTGTTCTGCGTGGCATTCGATACGTTCTTTGTTATCCATAATCAGCGGAGCAGGGACAAATGCCGTGGCCCCATTTTCGATCAATCTGATCCGCATCCCGGCACGGTTTATATCAAAGATTTCCGCCTGATAGCGTGTTTGTTTCTGTGGCTCTTCAGCCAAAGTTCGGGCATAAAGCCAGTCACTGACACTTCTTTCAGCAATCTTATGATGTTTCCGATGAATCGCCAGCTCTTCACCAACCAGTTCATCCGGTAATTGCACTGGCGGTTTACCCATAATATAAGACTTCAGTAAGCGGTGATTGATCATATCGCCATATTTACGGATCGGGGATGTCCACGTCGCATAGACATCCAGCCCCATAGCAAAATGTGGCGCTGGCTGATTGCTGATTTCACTATAGCTTTGGAATTTACGAATACGGTTATCCAAATAACTAGTGTCTTGAGTCGCGAGCCAACGACGTAGTGCGGAAAAGCCTGCCAGTGTTTTGACCGTCTCATCGCTGTGATCACTCATGCCGTGTTCGGTAATCAGCGCAATTACATCAGCAATACGCTCAGTTTTAAAACCGTCGTGGACATTAAATACGCCTGTTCCGAATTGCTGTTGGAGTACTTTACCGGCACATACGTTCGCCGTCACCATCGCCTCTTCAACCAAACGATTGGCACTGCGGCGCATATCGGCATGAATCGCAATCACATCATTATCTTCACTGAGTTCAAAGCGATAATCCGGTCTGTCGGGGAACACCACTGCGTGGGTTTCCCGCCATGAGATGCGCGCCTGAGAAAAGGCATATAGATCTCGGACGACCTGAGCAATTTCATCGGAAGGAGTCCAGTCGCTCGACTCACCCTGTTCCAGCCAATCGGAAACATGATCGTAAACCAGACGTGCATGAGACTGAATCTGAGCTGAGAAAAAGCGGATATCATCTTGCAGAGTGCCATCCTGAGCCACCGTGACTGTACAACACAGGGCAGGGCGTACTTCACCTTCCCGCAGTGAACATAGGTTATCAGCGAGTTCTCTCGGCAGCATTGGAATGTTGCGCCCCGGCAGGTAAATCGTAAAGCCACGTTCACGGGCAACCTTGTCCATCTGATCATCTGGCGTGATGTAAGCGGTTGGATCTGCAATGGCGATGGTTAACTCAAAATCACCGGACTCAGTGCGCTTGGCATATAATGCATCGTCCATGTCTTGGGTCGATGCGCCATCAATCGTAACAAATGGTACATCGGTTAAATCAACGCGGGCCAATGCCGGATCATCTTTCTGTTCCCAGTTATCAATCCCTTCCGGTTCCTGATTCGGTAAATCGTTTTGAGCCAGTGTGACCCACCAAGGTGCGATCTTGTCGTCGGCATCGGTAATTTTATGGGTAATTTCAACGAAAAACCCATTGTCACCTTTGAGTGGGTGACGTGTGAGTTGTGCAACCACCCAATCATTTTCCGCAATCGTATTTGGATCCAGTCCTTTTCTGACTTTGGCTTTCAGCGGCTGTTTTTTCAGTTGCGGGTGATCCGGTGCAACATTGAGCTTACCTTTGTGCAGTTTGACACGACCGATAAAGCGAGAGAGAGCGGGTTCGAGTAATTCTTGTGGTTCGGCAACTTCACGTTCGTTTTCGGTGCGGATAATGGCAATGACTTTATCGCCATGCATTGATTTTTTCATGTAAGGAGGTGGGATAAAGACACTGTTTTTACTGTCGATTTCTAAAAAGCCGAAACCTTTATCAGTTGCTTTAACGGTCCCTTCTTTTTTCGGCAGATTCTCCTGAATCTGTTGTTTTAACTGGGCAAGTAATGGATTGTCTTGAAACATCAGATATTATTTTAACCTTTCATCTTTTGGCTCAGGAGAGGTCGCTCTCCCCCAATTTCGCGAAGTATTCTCCAGTACATGGCATCGAATATCTGCGAAATATCCGTAAATACTATAATACCCCCACATGGTACTCGGTAATTGGGGGAAAGTATACGATTCCATCATGAGCATACCTGCTGATAGAGCGTGCTGGTATCGGTTTTGGAGAGAATGCGTATCAGTAGACATTATAGTGTCTTACAAGTGTTCAGACATTATTTGGTAACGTGATGCAGCAGACGTTATGCCACTATGTCATGTCGTTTTTTCATCTTCATTGGTATTATGCAACCTTGAATCTGAGATTATAAGGTGCAAAATCCATGACAATGTGTTATGTGGCGGAATTAAAAGGGGGTTTTTGTTCGTATTGAGAAAAATATGTGATGAATTTCAATTTTTTCTAGATTTTTTTATGCATTTAAGGAATAATCCGCATCCTTTGTTATGTCCCTCGTCGCTTTAAAGCGGACTTTAGTTAATACCGCACGGAAAGGAATCTATCCTTGACTGGATTAGAAATGGTAAAGCGCATGGGGCCTTGTTATTCATCTAAATTAGTGGGAACCCCATGCAAGATAATGTGATTCAATTCAACGAATTAGCTCTCAAAAACGAAATCCTCTCCGCTCTGGACAATATGGGCTTCGTTTCTCCTACACCCATTCAGGCTGCTGCAATTCCATTTTTGTTGGAAGGTCGTGATGCTTTAGGTAAAGCACAAACCGGTACCGGAAAAACTGCAGCATTCTCTCTACCTCTGCTCAATAAACTGATTATGAATCAGCATAAGCCTCAGGCCATTGTGATGGCACCGACGCGTGAACTGGCTATTCAGGTTGCAGCAGAAATCAAAACTTTAGGTCAAAATATTGCCGGCCTGAAAGTGTTAGAAATTTATGGTGGTGCATCGATTGTTGATCAGATGCGCTCCCTGAGAGCCGGTGCTCATATCATTGTCGGCACACCGGGACGGGTAAAAGATCTGATTACCCGTGATCGTCTCCATTTGGATGAGTGTCACACCTTTATTCTCGACGAAGCTGATGAAATGCTGAAAATGGGTTTTGTCGATGATGTGACCTGGATTATGGAACAATCTCCTGAAAGTGCTCAGCGTGTCTTGTTCTCGGCAACAATGCCACCAATGGTGAAAAACATCGTAGATCGCTTCCTGCGTGACCCGGCTCGGGTTGACGTAGCAGGTGCAAATCAGACCGTTGCAAAAGTAGAACAGCAATTCTGGGTTGTGAAAGGCGTCGAAAAAGATGAAGCAATGGTTCGCATGCTTGAGACGGAAGAAACGGATGCATCGATTGTTTTCGTACGTACCCGTCAAGATACCGAGCGTCTGGCAGACTGGCTTTCTTCTCGCGGATTCAAAGCAACTGCGCTGCATGGCGATATCCCTCAGTCTTTACGTGAAAGAACGGTTGAGCATATCAAAAAAGGCGTGACTGACATTTTGGTTGCAACTGATGTTGTTGCGCGTGGACTAGATGTGCCTCGCATTACGCATGTATTCAACTACGATATTCCATTTGACGTAGAATCTTACATTCACCGTATTGGCCGTACGGGTCGTGCCGGGCGGAAAGGAAAAGCGATCCTGTTGGTTCGTACCAATCAAATCCGTATGTTGCGGACGATTGAACGGGTGACGCGTTCTTCTATGGAAGAAATTCAGTTACCGCATCGTGATAAAGTTGCTCAGGCACGCTTGGTTCAACTGAGCCAAGAACTTGAAACTGAAAAAGAACACAAAGCATTGGAAAAATTTTCCGCGCTGATTGAAAGCCTCAGAGATTCTCTGGACATCGATACCACGACACTGGCGGCGATGTTACTGAAGCGTCAACAAGGTAAACGTCCATTATTCTACGTCGGTGAAGACCCGATGGTTGCTGAAATTGAGCGTGAAAAATCACGTCGTCGTGATCGTCGTGACGGTGGTAATGGTGGTAGTGATGGTCGTCGGAGCTACGGTCAGGGAACTCAGGATTGGGATACTTACCAATTACAAGTTGGTCGTGAACAAGGTGTGCAGGTTAAAGATATCGTCGGTGCACTGGCAAACGAACTCGGCTTAGGTAAAAACTCGATTGGTGCGATTAAACTGGCACAAGGACACACCTTTGTTCAATTGCCGAAAAGCATGTCTTCTGATGTGACTCGTAAGTTGCGTAAACTACGGATTCGTCAGAAAGATGTCGGTGCCGTGGTGTGTGACTTTGATGACTTCCGTGAGTCTCGTGCCCGTCGTGAGGGTGGTCGTCCAAACCGTGACAGCCGTGGCGAAGGCCGGGGTTTCAATGAAAATGGTCGCCGTGAAGGTGAACGCCGTTTTGATCGCAACCGTGGTGGAGATCATCGCGGTGCTCATCGTGGTGAACGCGGTCACAGCCGACGTCACACTGAAGCATAAATCAGCCATACTGAACTGAATGAAGAGAGGGAAGCGCTTGCGCTTCCCTCTTTTTTTGGCATGTGTGGTTAGCCTTATGTTTATCACTGAAGTGTTTTTGATCACTAAAATACTCTTGACCACTAAAATACTTTTTGATCACTAAAAAGACGCGATGATCGTTGATCAGAATATTGACATAAAATTTCTTCTGTCCGATTAAAGTTCTGAACCGTGAGATGTAATCACATTTTTATACCAATAAAATGACTTTTTCGGTGAACGTTGTAGCGTACCGGTATTGTCGTCATGCTTATCAACATAGATGAAGCCATAGCGTTTTTTCATTTCTCCGGTGGTGAAGGAGACCAGATCAATACATCCCCAAGGGGTATAACCCATCAGTTCGACACCATCAATATGAATTGCTTTCGCCATTTCCTGAATATGGGCGCGCAGATAGTCGATCCGATAATCATCGTGAATTTCACCGTTTGCTTCGACTTTATCGACGGCACCCAGACCATTTTCAACAATAAACAGCGGTTTCTCGTAACGTTCATAGAGGGCAGTCAGACTATACCGCAGACCGACAGGATCAATTTGCCATCCCCAGTCACTGGCTTTTAAGAACGGATTACGGACCGCGTGTTTACGACTTCCATCAACCAGCTCTTCCTGATTACTTTCTGTTGCCTGGGAGTTGACCGTATTGGACATGTAATAGCTAAAACCGATATAGTCGACCGCCCCGGCTTTCAGAATCGCCTCATCGCCTTCAGCCATTTCAATGGTATAACCTTTCTCTTCCCACTCTTTTAGTGCGTAAGTCGGATAGTGACCTTTGGCCATCACATCCGAGAAAATAAAGCGATCCCGCATCGCGACTTGCGCCAGCATGACATCGTCTGGATGGGAGGAATATGGATAGAATGGCACCATCGCCACCATACAACCGATTTTCAGTGCCGGATTCAGAGCATGGGCCTGAGCAACCACTTTGGCACTGGCAACAAATTGGTGGTGAGTCGCTTGATACATTGCTTCTTCAGGTTTTTCTTTCTGCGTGAACTTGACGCCTGAACAGGTCCAGCCAAAGATATCAAGAGCAACATTCTTCTGGTTATTGATTTCATTGAATGTCATCCAATATTTCACTTTGTGCTGATAACGCTCAATCACTGTCATCGCATATTTGACGAACAAATCAATAACTTCCCGGCTCATCCAGCCATCATACTTCTGGGCAAGATGGTAGGGCATTTCGAAATGGCTGAGGGTGATGACCGGTTCAATATTGTATTTCAGTAGTTCATCGAACATATCATCGTAGAACTTCAATCCGGCTTCACACGGTGTCGTTTCTTCGCCGGTCGGGAAAATACGCGTCCAGGCGATACTGGTTCTGAAACATTTGAATCCCATCTCGGCAAAGAGTTTGATGTCTTCTTTATAACGGCCGTGAAAATCGATTGCTTCATGGTTCGGGTAAAACTCATCAGGCTGAATACCGTCGGTGATCTTGCGTTGCTTGCCATAGGCACCAGCGGTCACAACATCGATAATGCTCATCCCTTTACCATCTTTGTCCCAGCCACCTTCAAGCTGATGAGCAGCGACAGCGCCTCCCCATAGAAAATTCTCCGGAAATTTCGGATTCATTTAACGCCTCCAGAATTTGATAAAATTGTAATTTTGAAACCGGTTCCAATGATAGGTTCCAGATGAAATCAAGATCAATGAGATCACGGTGAAACTGTGCCATTCATCCCATTCTGTGATATTGATTGCAAAAATAGAGTTGTTGAATGGCATAAAAAACATGGGCGACTGGAATAAATAAGAATACGCTTTATTTGTGAATTAAATTCAATAATGATTTTCCCCCGTAAGGGATAATCGCTTTTCACCACATCGATTACACTGATCAATAACGTATCTTTACACTGTAAATATTGCAGTATCATCAACGACAGTGAACTAAAAAATATCAAAGGAATCATTATGTCCTCTGCATTCTACGCACATATTCAACATCAGATCGAGTCCATCAAAGAAGAAGGTCTTTATAAGTCGGAACGTGTCATCACCTCGGCACAGCAAGCAGCTGTTCATATCAATACCGGTGATGAAGTCCTGAATTTTTGTGCAAATAACTACCTGGGGCTGGCCGACCATCCGGAGTTGATTAAAGCTGCAAAAGACGGGATGGATAGTCATGGGTTCGGGATGGCTTCAGTTCGGTTTATTTGCGGTACGCAAGATATCCATAAAACACTAGAACAGAAACTTTCAGCCTTTCTCGGGAAGGAAGATACCATTCTGTATACATCATGTTTTGATGCCAATGCCGGATTGTTTGAAACATTGTTAGATAAAGAAGATGCAATCATTTCCGATGCGCTCAATCATGCATCGATTATTGATGGTGTCCGGTTGTGTAAGGCCATGCGTTTTCGTTATAGCAATAACAATATGGCGGAGCTGGAGCAGCAGTTGATTGCCGCTGATCAAGCGGGTGCACGGTATAAAATGATTGTCACCGATGGCGTTTTTTCCATGGATGGTGTGGTGGCTAATCTTCCGGCTATCTGTGATCTGGCAGACCAATATGATGCTTTGGTGATGGTGGATGACTCTCATGCGGTTGGTTTCATGGGTGAAAATGGTCGCGGAACTCATGAATATCACCAAGTGATTGATCGCGTGGATCTGATTACCGGCACATTAGGTAAAGCGATGGGCGGGGCCTCCGGTGGTTACACTGCCGGTAAAAAAGAAGTCATTGATTGGCTGCGTCAGCGTTCCCGCCCTTATCTGTTCTCTAACTCCGTTGCCCCTGCCATTGTTGCTGCATCGATCCGGGTGCTGGATTTACTGGCTGAAAGCAGCGAGCTGAGAACACATTTGTGGGAGAACGCCGCCCATTTCCGTCAGCGTATGAGTGACGCCGGCTTTACGCTGGCTGGTGCAGATCATGCCATTATTCCCATCATGTTGGGAGATGCCAAAGTGGCGGCTGAGTTTGCTGAGCGAGCTTTAGCACAGGGTATCTATGTGGTTGGATTCTCTTACCCTGTCGTGCCGAAGGGGCAGGCACGGATCCGTACTCAAATGTCTGCGGCGCATTCAAAAGCGCAGCTGGACAGGGCTATTGATGTATTTATTCAGGTTGGCCGAGAGATGGGTATCATCGCAGATTAATTGTTGAATGATCAAGAGATGTGAACAGTACATGGTGATGTTCTTCTGTTCGCACAAGTGTAATCATGATGGTCGTAGAGACAGTTGTGACAGTCGGTAATTGTGACAGAGATAGTCATATGAAAATTAAAGCATTATCAAAGCTAAAACCAGAACAGGGTATCTGGATGACCTCGGTCGATATGCCTGTCATGGGACATAACGATCTGCTGATCAAAATTAAGAAGACAGCGATTTGTGGAACAGATGTCCATATTTATAACTGGGACGAATGGTCGCAAAGAACTATCCCGGTTCCGATGGTGGTCGGCCATGAATATGTTGGTGAAGTTGTAGGCATCGGGCAGGAAGTCCGTGGTTTCTCTATTGGTGATCGGGTTTCCGGTGAAGGGCACATTACCTGTGGCCACTGTCGTAACTGTCGTGGTGGCAGAACACATCTATGTCGCAATACCATTGGCGTCGGTGTCAACCGGACTGGTGCATTTGCCGAGTATCTGGTCATTCCGGCTTACAACGCATTTAAGATACCGGACGGTATCTCCGATGATTTGGCTGCGATTTTTGATCCATTCGGTAACGCTGTCCATACTGCGCTTTCGTTTGATATGGTCGGCGAAGATGTGCTGATTACCGGTGCCGGGCCGATTGGTATTATGGCCGCGGCGGTTGCGAAGCATGTCGGTGCGCGTCATGTGGTGATTACTGATGTGAATCCATATCGTTTGCAATTGGCTGAGAAAATGGGCGTGACACGAGCCGTCAACGTTGCCGAAGAACGTCTGAGTGATGTCATGGCAGAACTGGGCATGACAGAAGGATTTGATGTCGGTTTAGAAATGTCAGGAGTTCCGGCGGCATTTCGTACCATGTTAGAAACTATGAACCACGGCGGACGAATTGCACTATTGGGCATCCCACCATCGGATATGGCTATCGATTGGAATCAGGTGATTTTTAAAGGCTTGGTGATCAAGGGTATTTACGGCCGGGAAATGTTCGAGACTTGGTACAAGATGGCAAGCCTGATCCAATCTGGTCTAGATTTGTCACCAATCATCACTCACCATTACAAGATTGATGATTTCCAGCAAGGCTTTGACACCATGCGTAGCGGGGCTTCCGGGAAAGTGATACTCGACTGGGAATAATCAAATATTGATTTTGAAGCGCTCCGATTGGGGCGCTTTTTGTTTGTGCTACTACTGGGTGTATAAACAGCAAAGTGGAAGATAAAGCCCAATTTAGCCCCAAAATGAAGATTCCCCTTCAATGAATACCCCGAAAAAGCCCCAAGAAGCTTGTTAGCACTAACATACTTTTGCCCCATTTCAATTTATCTATGATTTGTTATGTACCAATTTGCCAGATGAAAATTACAGTGATTGGGATTTTTGGTGAACACCTTCTGTCCAACTTTATTGGGTCACTTCAGTAGTTATTCCGTACCAAGGGCATTAGGAACGAAATGTTAGACAGTGTGTGAAGATGGCGTCAGTTCGTTATTTCCTCGTCTATATGGTGCCTCTGTACATACTATGAAAATATCGTTTTGAATAATATTCGGAGATGTATTGATTGATTCCTGCATTATAGTTTTGACGATATTTTCTTCAGACAATCTTTCTTCTGTAGTATCGTTTTGGGTTGGTCCAATGCCTATATGCGTAACCATTGGGTCTGACAATTCAAGTTCAAAATAAGACTGTTCTTGATTAGTATAACAAGAATTTCTTTTATTTTTCTTAGTAGTAATACATCGTTCTTCGATGTCGATAATTAACCTAACCTCCTGTTCATAATGAAATTTTTTATGCTTAAATGTTAAGCATAATCTTATGAAATCAAGAAAAAATTCATACGCATTTTCAGGTAAAAGAGCTGCATTGTCGGATATAAATGAATTGATAGCATCTTCTTTGTCTTCATCTAAATATATGCATTCTTTTATTTCTACAGTATTTTTATTTTTCTTTTGTTGGGCTGTATCTGAAAACTGTTTTTTTGCCGAGTTGATTAATTCACTGGTTTTGAAACCAACATTATAGGTTTGAGTAGAAGAACCATAACCATTCCACATCGGTAATTCATCTTGATGTTTACTCATCGACAAGATGAATAATCGGTTATAAAAACGTTCTAAACAATCTTCATATTGAGTCAGGATAGTAGATATTGTCTGGTGTATGATGGAGCTTCCTTTAGGTGAAGCTATTCGATGTAGTATTTCAATACCATGTTTGATTTCCAAGCGATCATTCATGTGCAAAGGGCTACTAACCCATAGCTTTTTGTTAATTATTATTCCGTCCAGTTCAGCCTTGCTAACATAACGATAAATCGTTGTATCCATTACACCATTCCTTGTGAAGTTGTTCGGTGGGATAAAGAACCTAGACAGCCGCTAGCTTAATAACGACTGATGGTTTCATTCTGATAGTATTCAAACCTATAATCAACTGATTGACTAATGTAGTACCGATTTTATTCATGCAAGATGCTAAATCGAAATTATCCAGAACTGAGCTACAAAAATTACTTAACCTTTTGTAGCTCTCTCCAAACCCGAACTGACTCTTTCTTGTTGGACTCGGTTAACCACTTAGCATAGACCTTGGCCACCATCGTAATATCGGAGTGGCCCATTTGCTGTGCAAGGTAACTCACGTTTATGTTCGCGTGTGTGATAGCCCAACTCGCATAGGTGTGCCTCAGTTGGTATTGATTGCGATGAGGAATGCCGACTTTTTTACATAGGTCAGCCCAAATACGAACTAAAGCTCGTTTAGTAAAGAAATTAACACCAATACTGAGTCCTCCACCGACTGAAGCAAGTTAGGGTATCAATTCCGAAGTTGGAACAACCAAGGTGAATCGCGACTAAAATTTCAACTGACTTGCTATATTTAGTATATGATTATAAAGGTAGTTTTTTAGTCAATATCTGGTATGGGAGTATGAGATTATCAAAACGTATCAATTCAACCCATGGATATTTTGTCTATTGACGATAGGGTATGTTTTATTTGCTTTTATGGCCGTGACGCTGGTAACTGAGCGCTTTGTTGACAAACAGAGTCAAGAGGTGAAAGAGGTCATACAACATGAACTTGCGTTGGTTCGATATAGTATCGAAGCGAATATCTTTCGTGATACATATTTAGCAGATAGCTTTGCTTCCGTCGTTGCTCTGAATCCCAAGTTCGCAATGGAAAATTGGAAGCACGTCTCCGAGCAATTTTTATCGAAAGCCGCTCTGGTGAGAAATATCGGCCTTGCCCCCAATGACATCATATCTCATGTTTATCCTTTAAAAGGAAATGAAAGAGCGGTTGGGCTAGATTTTCGTACGGTGCCGAAACAATATAAAACGGTTCAGATTGCCAGAGAGACTCAAAAGGTTTTCATTGCGGGTCCACTCGAACTGGTGCAAGGTGGGATAGCGATGATTGCCCGATATCCGATTTTCACGGACGCACCGCATAACACCAACTATTGGGGCGGTCTCAGTGTCGTGATCAATTATGATAAACTGATTGCCCTGTCTAATTTCCATCAGTTGAAGGATGTTGACGTCGCTTTAGTTGCAAATAACTATAATGGTGCAACCAGCAAATTTATTGAAGGTAATGAAGCTGTTCTGAAAGATTTTGATATCAGCTACCCCATATATCTGCCCAATGTGAACTGGACTTTGTTTGCTAAATATAAAAATATTCATGAGATCGAAAGTGTGGATAAGTTTAGAAACCTATTTTATACGCTTGGTGCCATGACATTCTCCTTGGGCTATTTTCTCATATTATTTTTGATTAATAATTACTTGCGTGTTCATGAATTGTCACTGCATGATGAGCTGACCAAACTTCCCAATCGACGTTATTTATTCAATGAATTTGACAGAATAAAACTAAGAAACGGAACAGTGGTTGAATTGACGGTGTTGAATATTGATTTAAATCGGTTCAAAAAAATTAATGACTCATTAGGACATGAGGCCGGTGATGAAGTGTTGAAATATACTGCATCATCATTAACCAAGTGTTTAAGATCATCCGATTTTATTTCTAGAATTGGTGGTGATGAATTCGTCGTTATCCTCCAGCGCAGGACAAAACCAGAAGACATTGAACTGATGATACACAAGATACATCGATTCTTTGAGTCTAATCCTTTACATTGGCGTCAGCATGAAATATGGATTTCTTTAAGTATCGGATATTATAGTTTTCAAGGTCAATCAGAAGACCTTGTTATCAATGATATATTATCAGAAGCTGATAAGAGCATGTATCGGGACAAGTTATCCCATCAGTTAAATGAGAAGGTAAGCGGAAACGGTTAGTTAGAAATTTGCTTTCTTCTCGTCCAAAAATTGTTCCTGTGAGAGCAGGTCTGTCGTTCAAACATTGATTGTATTCGATGAATTGAATAGGATTTGACAGACATTTCCCATGATTTGAAATGAGAGCTTTTTATGCCATACATCCGAGCAAAAGCCGTCTGCCTGTTCCGACATCAGCGTCGCATCTTACTTGCTGAAGGATATGATCCGATTAAAGATGAAAAGTATGTTATTCCCGTCGGTGGTGGGATTGAATTTGGTGAGAAGTCCACAGATGCAGCCCGCAGAGAAACCTTCGAAGAAATTGGTGCTGAAATCGATAATCTGAGGTTGTTGGGAATCAGTGAGAACATCTTTACATTCAGTGGCACTGCCGGACATGAAATTGTGTTTGTCTACGAGGCCGAGCTGAAAGATAAATCATTCTATCAGCGGGATGAAATTCCCGGGATTGAAGTGGACGGAGAGCGATTTATTGTTCGTTGGTTTGATGAAGATGATATTTTGAACGGCAGTCTGCCATTTTATCCTGACGGCATTATTAACATGTTATAGCTTACGGACTTTTTAGCAACACATTGATAAAAATAACCCAATCAGTCGGAGTGAGACTTCGATTGAGGATGAGTAAAAAACAGCGCCATCAGCGCTGTTTTTACTAGGCAATGAACACTATAGACAATTAAACCGCAATTGCTTTCAATTGGTCTTTTGCGGCTGCAATGCCTTGTGCTGCGGATTCTTCACCCATATTCAGTGCTTCAGCATAAGCAAACTCAACATCAGTCAGGCCGAGGAAGCCCAGAATGGTTTTGAGGTATGGCGTGACGTTGTCGGTCGCACTACCCTGGTGAATACCGCCACGCGTGGTGATCACCACAACTTTTTTGTTCTCAAGTAAGCCTTGAACACCTGTTTCTGTATATTGGAAAGTCACACCAGCACGCGCAATCAAATCGAACCAGTTTTTCAACTGAGTCGGGATGGTGAAGTTATACATTGGCGCGGCAATGACGATAGTATCGGCCGCTTTAATCTCAGCAATCAGTTGATCAGAAAGATTAACAATGGCTTGTTGTTCATCACTCAGGTCTTCAGCGGCACGCAGTGCTGTGGCAACCGAGAAATCGAGTACTGGAAGTGGGCTAGCCGCTAGATCACGGAGCGTCACCTGCGCACCGCTGAATTTTTCCAGATAGGCATCAAGCAGTTTACTGGATTGAGAATATTCACCAAGAATACTAGATTTCAGAGCAAGAACATGAGACATAATAAATTCCTTGTTTAGTTGGAAACATGTGAACTGTAAACAGAAAATATTCTAGTGATGCAGATCAAAATAAAGAAGTAGGAATATTCGCTTAACCTATTCGAAAATATTGAATTGATACGTCGTCGTCCATGTCGGAGTGATGTATTGCTGTCCGGAAATGAGTCACCTCGTTGAACGAGGTGACAGTGAAGATTGTCGTTGGAGTGTTTGGCGGTATTGCAGGTTTAAAGCTTTTCGTTTAACTCACTGACAGAGCGGGAAATATTCTCTGCACCCAGATAGATTTCATCTATCACGGTTGCCACCTGAGATATTTTATCCATACCTTCACCGGCGATATGATTCACTTCAGACATAGCTGAAGCAGCCGAAAGCATCAGTTGATGGGTCTCACTGACAACTTTGGCAATTTCTTCCGTGGACTGAGCCGTCCGAGACGCGAGTTTGCGGACTTCATCGGCAACCACGGCAAATCCACGCCCCTGTTCACCGGCACGAGCAGCCTCAATTGCAGCATTCAGTGCCAAAAGGTTGGTCTGTTCGGCAATGCCTCGGATGGTATCGACAATTTCTTCAATACTTTTAGATTTATCATTCAGTGATTGAATTTTTTCTGAGGTTTCCTGTACCTGGCTGGTAATTTTCTTAGAGACTTCGACGGCTTCATCCAGTTGATCTGCGCCTTGTCTGGCGATTTGAGATGTCTCCACGGCTGTACTGAAGGCTAGATCAGTGGACTCGGCAATCGCAATATTCCGTTTTTCTTGCTGGGTAATATCAGATGCAAACTTAATGACTTTCGTCACTTTACCATTGACATCAATAATTGGGTTGTAAGTTGCCTCCAGCCAGATATGTTCTCCATGACTTGAAATCCGGAGAAATTTACCGGATTTAAACTGACCTTGCCCCAGTTCTTGCCAGAAATTCGGATTATTGCGGATAAAAGCCTCATCACAGAACATTCGGTGATGTTTGCCTTTCAGTTGCTCTTGGGAATATCCCATCGTTTGCATAAAATTCTTATTCGCGCTGATAATATGTCCGTCAGGCTCAAACTCAATAATTGCCAACGAGCGGTTCAAAGCGTCCAAAATACTTTCTCTTGTCTGGCTCAGTTCATATTTATCCGTGACATCATTGGCGATTTTCATGATCCGGACCACTTTATTGTCAATAGTGATCGGAAAGTAGGTTGCCTCTAGCCAGATATTCTGCCCACTTTTACTCTTTCGTCTGAATGTGCCGTGTTGTGACTTGCCGGCAGCCAGATTTCTCCAGAACTGAGTATATTCTTGGCTGCGACTATAATCATCGAAGCAGAGCATAGAATGATGTTTGCCAAGGACTTCTTCTCGTTTGTAGCCTAACGTATTCAAAAAAATGTCATTGATATTTATCAGCTTGCCATCAATATCAAATTCAACTACAGCAACATGTTTTTCAATTGATGTTGTCGTACCTTGCAATGTATGTAATTGTTGTTGTGTTTTTTGTAAATCAGATTTTAGCTGTCGGCTCATGAACATGAGAAAAATCCTTAATAATCATGGATTAAAAAATGTAGCAAAGAGATCAGTTACGCAATATGGTCACTGACATGGAATAATTATAGAAGATTATGAGTGGAAGTATGATCATAAATGAAAATTATATATTCAATATAAAATGACTATGACTTTATTACACTAAAGTCATATATCACCTAAATGCAAACCGTTGCAAAGGATTAAATGGGCGATAAGACCATTGCATCGAAAGGTGCTTGGAATCGTTACTTTTTGAATAATATCAGAAATATAAATTAGTTGTTAGCATCCGATTTGATCATCCTTTATATTTGGGTTCTAGAGACTCATAATTAATTTATCGCAAATTGATAATTGATATGCTACTTCGTCAATATACTGACGATTCAGTAACATTCAAATCACATTCTCATGAAACAGTTAATCCGATTGATCATAAAATATATGCATATGTCATGCTTATCAGATAGTTAATTATTCCGGATGAACAAAGAGACTTGTGTAAGCGATAAGAGCAGGTTAGGGTTAATGTGAGAATATTTTTTGACGCAGGCGATAATTGATGAAAACAAAGTCCTCAGAACATCTGCTGCACTGCTGTTCATCTCATCGTGAAGAACGCATGGGACACTTTTTAACGGCATTTCAACCGATAGTAGATTGTCAGGAAAATGTAATAGTTGGCTATGAAGCACTGGTTCGGGGCCAAAATGATGAAGATGCAGATACAGTCATTGCTTCGGTAAAAAAAGACAGCCGTTACGCATTTGACCAAATGTGTCGGGTTAGGGCGATAGAAAATGCGTCACGTCTTGGCTTGGATTTACTCTTGAGCATTAATTTTCTACCGAATGCTATCTTGCATCCTGAGCAGTGTTTACAAGCGACGCTGGAAGTTGCGGAGCGATTTAAATTTCCGACCGAGAATATCATTTTTGAGTTTACTGAAGTTGAGGCGATAGAAGATATTGCCGGGATGCTTGAAATTATCCGAACCTATCAGAATTTAGGTTTTAAAACGGCGATTGATGATTTTGGTTCCGGATACTCGGGGTTGGGGTTGCTTGCTGATCTGCAAACAGACATCGTCAAGCTGGATATGTCTTTGATTCGGTATATCCATCAAGATCCGGTTCGTCAGTGTATTTTGAAGCACTCGCTGAATATGATGAATGAACTGAACATTGATGTGATAGCGGAAGGGATTGAATCGAAAGAAGAAATGCTCTGGTTAAAGCGGGCAGGAATCCGATTTATGCAAGGTTTTTATTTTGCAGAACCAGAAATCAACCGACTACCGTTAGTTGATTCTCAGGTTTTTGTTTGTGAATAAAAGCTCGATCAGCGGCGGCAGGGCAACATTGTGAGATGGCCTGCCGTTTGACTGAAGTCGGTTAAATCGACGGTTTAATTCGATTGGAATACTTCGATAAATTCACGCTTGAGAATTGGATCCCGACGCGCTTTTTTCAGTTGTTTGACCATATCTTTCACACATTGGAACAACACTTGATCCAGCATTTGTGCCCGATAATCTTCTTTGGCTTGGTCATCCATCGAGGCCGGTAAGTCCATCCCCGCAATTCCTTCCATCGTTTCAATGCCGGCAAAAGCCTGACTTACAGATATCAGTGCATGAAACTGTTCAAAATTATCTAAAATATTCTGCGCACTAGCGGGCAGACTATTCCATGCCTCTCTAACGGCTTCTTCCGATACTTCATGGATCGAAGCGATCATAGTAAACATTTCCTGAGGAACATCATCAAATAAAATGACCTGACGCAGTTCAGGAGAGAGTTCATCAAGCTGAACCTGAGGTTCTTGAGATTGTGTCGTATCAGACATAAAAGGCACTCATCGGGTTAAAACACCCATGCTAAAAGGAAGTTTTTTCTTGTCAATTCATTCTGTATGCAGAATGAGACAGTTGTCAGTATTCTGAGCAGATTGGAGAGGTTAGTGCCTTATTTTTGGACAGATATTTTTATAAGGACAGACACTTCTATTTTTGTAAGGACAGACGTTTTGTAAGACAGACGTTTCAAGCAAAGTGACAATTAATGGATGTGAAGGTGGGCGGTTTAAAATACAAGACCTGTATTGGCAATAAATTTGAGCCTTACAGGGACAGACACTTTAAGTGTTTAAGTGTTTAAGTGTTTAAGTGTTTAAGTGTTGGAACTTAAGCCTTGATCTCGCCATTATAAACCGTGAGAAAATCAACAGGTTCAGATCAGACATTGCCTGACCTGAACCTGTATGATGGTTAAGCTTTACAGACGAGGAACGGGTCCCACCAGTAGTATTTTTTCGGTGCACCACCGACTGAGATGCCCAATTTAATTTGATAGGTACACTCTCCCTGAGTCATCGCGGTACCGATCCATTGGTATGATGAAGTGTCGGGTTGTTTGGTTGGAAAGCCCCACGTACCGAAGATGTCTGTCCCATTGGAAATTTCAAAGCCTTCGATTTCAACCGTGTCTCCCTGTGCGCCTTCCTGATCAATAGGGAAAGTATTGAATGCGATACCGAACCCGGCTGTCACAATAGATGTCAGTTCTAAGCCACCTTCACCACTACTGCCGCCTACAACATTGTTATCCATCATGTATACCCCCGTTCCTGCATAGGTTCCCGAGGTCTGGCTGTATAAATAGACCGTATCGACAGCCACATTAATCACACGGGCAGGGATGACCGCTGATACAAGAAAGGGGTGGTTTAATTTTCTAGCCATAATAATTCTCCTGAGTCGTTCAGATAGACGGTCTAGGCTGTCACTGGAATAATGGTGATTGGTAATTTCACAGTTGTGGATTGTGAACCGTTGTTATAGCTAAAGTCGACTTCGGAATTAACATTACCCGAGACGGTACCTTCTTCCAGTTGACCGGTAAATACATTGGGTTTCCCTGCAACTGGTTTAGGCGGTTCTGCCCAGCCATGTTCAACACCGACACCTGTGATGGTGAAATCACCGCTATATTGTGGGTCGATCGGTACGACAGACCAGCAGACATTACTGCCGGTGATAACTTTTGTCGTGAGGTGTGCTGTTCCTTCACCGGAGGAATCCTGACTTCTATTGGAAACTGCATAGCATCCTCGGGTTGAGTTCTGTTGTAAGCCGTTGACGTCAACCCAGACTTGAACAAACACAGTACATTGATTTGGTGCGATTGCCATATGTAACTTCTCCTTTTCCTGAAGGCGAACTTGCGATCATTCTTGCTTTACTGGCGACAGTAGACTGATTACACAATGGATACGGAGTTTACACAGCATTTTAGTGTTGCAGTGCTATCAGTTTCATTGCGTTTGCTGTCTCATTGAGTGTAGTGAAGGGGGGAACACGCTGGTATCATCATAATTGATGATTTTTCGGGGAAAATGATTAATTACGTTATATCTGGTGATGTATAAATGAGTTGCTGTAATTTATGGCGATTACAAACCTCGGTTTTCTGGAATATGTGCTTAATGTGGGTACGTACAGTCGTGGATGAAATATGCAATTGGGATGAAATATACTCGTCTGTTTCACCTGCAAGAACCAGTCGGGCAACATGGAGTTCTCGTGGTGTCAGTTTGTAATGATATTTCAAATGGTGACACTGTTCATCAAGCATGAGCCCCATCGGAATACCCGTCGGCTTTTGATAACGGCGCATGTTTAACAGTGCCTGTTTGAGGTGAGGAATAAGTATATTGAGCATCATGCAGGAGGCGGCATCAAAATCGGTTTTTCCTTTTTTACGCCAGATACGAAAATCACCAATGTGTTCATCAAAATTGTACAGGTGGATATTTATTCCGCGAAACAGACCATCGACCAATAGAAAATCGTTAAAAAATTCGGTTTTTATCAAATCCTTATGAGGTAGAATTTCACTGACAGCAGTTGCTTCTTTTCTCTTAGCCAGAAGGGAAGTGATAGGATCTTTAAATTGGTAATAGTGAATGTAGCGGTCAATATTGTGATCACTCATATTCACATAAACCCCTTGACCATAGCTTTGTCTGTCGGGCTGCCAGCAAAACGATGCGAGATAGTCAGCACTCAGTAAATCCATCAACGGTTCAGCAATATCGGCACGCATCTCCCGCTCATTATCATGCTCATTTATTTGCTTAATTATTTTGAGTATCTTTTGATAATGTTTAGCTGTGATATTCATATCATCACCATGATCTTACGAGATGTCAGCGAATCTCTGGATATATCTGAGTGACTCAAACATCAAACTTCTGAGCGTGCGCTTGGTTCCTGATATTTGAGTTATTATTCATTAATTGATTAATTAAGAGTAATTGATTACATGAATACATCAAGAGTGATGCGTGTTTAATTTCATATATTGATGAATGGTTTGTTGTCAGGTACAGGTATCTAGTTCATTTGTATCGGGGAATTGATAAAAGTGGGGACAGGCGAAGATTTCTGTCCCATATTGCTGTGCCGGAGCGGGATTATTCAATCAGTTCGGTTGTATTGGTATTGAGATCGTCAGGATTGACGACGGGCCAGCCGTTTTCCCAGTTAACTTTTAGAATACGCAGTTTTTGGATGCTGTTATCTGCTGTTTCATAGGCGTGGAATGCCATGTAATCCTGATGATCAAAGCTATAGATCGAATTATGGCCAAGCGCTGCCCAGTCTTGATTACCTTCAAGAACAAGAGAGCCACCCCCGTTTAACATGGAGACACCATGTTTATCGTAATAGGGCCCTTGCACATTCTGACTTCGTCCGACCATTATTTTATAAGTGCTGTTCACCCCGCGGCAGCAAAAATCGAATGAGGCGAACAAATAGTAGTAGCCATCCTTTTTAAAGATAAAGGGTGCTTCAACCGGGTTATCGGTGACGCCGGGACGGGAAGCGATATCAAACCACGTTTGTGGCTGAGCGAGGGTTTTCATATCCGGATTGAGTTTAACCAGTTTCAGGCCACTCCAGAATGAGCCAAAACTCATCCAAGTATTGCCGTTGTCATCTTCGATAATGGCAGGGTCAATTGCATTCCAGTTATCGCGTTCCGGAACTGATTGGATAACGATCCCCTGATCCTGCCAGTGATAATCCGGTGAATCCGGGTTGAGAGTGTTGTTCACGGTAACACCTATGGCGGATGTGTTCTTGCCGAATGCTGATACCGAGTAGTAAAGGTAGAACTTGCCATTTTTCTTGTAGATTTCTGGTGCCCAGAGATGACCATTAAATTCCGGGGCGACCGATTTTGCCCATACTGGCTCGCCACTGAATACTCGGTCAGCATATTTCCAGTGAACTTTGTCTGTGGATGAGTATATGGTGATGCCTGGCCCAGTACTGAATACATAGTAGATCCCGTTTTCGCGTGCCATCACTGGGTCATGTACTTCGACTTGTGCAGCATATGTATTCGATACTATTCCCAAGCCAAGTAGTAGTAACATGGACGCCTGAATTATTTTTCTCATAGTGTTCCTTTTGCATGAGTCTGAGTCATTGGAACAATGGATACTATATGAATAATATTTTATATTTATTGAGGTCCATCTAGTTATAAGGACAGGCACTTTAAGCCGATAAAAAAGGAGGATTATCCTCCTTTCCTCTGACTATCTGCTTGATTTCGGTTGCGTAAATCCACCGTAAACATCGAGACGGCGGTGACGTAAGTTGGTCACAGAGCCTTCGGTATTCAGCTGTTTCAATTTATCTAGATCAACATCGGCAAAAATGATCATCTCTGTGTTCGGACTTGCTTCCGCGATCGTGGCATCGTGCGGGAAGAAAATATCGGATGGTGAAAATACCGCAGATTGTGCGTATTGAATATCCACATTATCTACGCGTGGCAAGTTACCGACGCTGCCG
Source organism: Vibrio rubrogenes (assembly GCF_059641415.1). Lineage (NCBI taxonomy): Bacteria > Pseudomonadati > Pseudomonadota > Gammaproteobacteria > Vibrionales > Vibrionaceae > Vibrio > Vibrio rubrogenes. The sequence continues at coordinate 6,219 of NZ_JCARSY010000014.1, read as the reverse complement.
CCAATCGCGACATAACACTCATTTTCAATGGCTCTGGCTTGTGAACAGAGACGAACGCGCTGATAGCCATTTTTGGTGTCAGTCCAGAACGGCACAAACATAATTTGAACATCCTTTTCTGCCATCATTCGTCCAAGTTCCGGGAACTCACTATCGTAACAGATGAGAATGCCAACACGTCCTGCATCGGTTTCAAATACACCGATTTCGTTCCCGCCATCGATGACCCAGTCACGTTGTTCATGTGGTGTGATGTGAATCTTCAACTGCTCATCAATCATACCATCACGATGAAGCAGATAAGAGACATTGTACAACTTATCATCCCGTTCTTCGGGCATACTACCGGCGATAATATTGATGTTGTATGTGATAGCTAGCTCAGAAAAACGCTGTTTAATCGCCTCACTAAAGGATGCAAGGTAGCGAATCGCTTCGACGGAAGTTTGGTCTTGCTGAAGACCCATGAGCGGTGCATTGAAAAACTCAGGGAAGAGTGCAAAGTCAGCCTTATAGTTTGATAATGAGCGAATAAAGAACTCAGATTGCTCAAGTAAGTCTTCCAAACTTGTAACCTGACGCATCTGCCATTGTACAATGCCAATACGGACGAGGGTTTTATCGAGTTCATGGATTGACGATTGATCTTCTTCATAAAAGAAGTTATCCCACTCAAGCAGTGTCGCGTAGCCCTGAGATTTATCATCTTCCGGTAGATAGTGGCGCATAATTCGTTTGACATCAAAGTCATTGGCGAGCTGGAAGGAGAGGATCGGGTCATGAATGGTTTTACGTTTCACCTGCTCAATATATTCTGCGACTTTTAGTTCATCGGAGAGTTTGTGATATCCCGTAATCCTGCCACCTGCCAGAATTGCTTTAAGGTTTTCACTTTGACAAAGCTCTTTGCGCGCATGATATAAACGGCGACCTAAACGCATACCGCGATAGTCAGGATGAACGAAAACATCGAGACCATACATCGCATCGCCATGTGGGTTATGTTGAATGACATTGTTTTCGTCAACAATATCTGTGTAAACATGGGGCAGTGAGTAACGGTTGTAATCAACTTTGATCGTGAGTGCAGCGGCAACAATTTTTCCGTTGTCTTCAATACAGATCTGCCCATCTGGAAACTGACGAATCAGATCCATGATGGTCATTTTTGGCCATGCCCCACCTACATCAGGAAAGACGAGATCCATGAGTTCAGCAAGCTCATCGTAATCACTCTTTTCAATCACACGCAGTGTTAGTCGTGGGTTGGACGTTTTCATAAGTACCTCTGGATTCTTTTTATCTGACTATGTTCTGGGCTTGCCTAACGTAATTTTACGGTGGGAAGTTTGCGCTAGTATACCATAAGTAACCTAGTAAATTGGTAGGGTATTGGTTAGGCTTTTGTTATCAATTACTTTACTCATAAAGCGCCTGCTATGTCCAACAAAGTTATAAGGACAGACGCTGTAACATCTGTGCCACGTGTTTCAGTTCATCTTTGAACGGTTAAAAATGAATCAGAACATTGTTGTTGTCGGTGGGGTCATCCTTTATAAGGACAGATGTTATAAGGACAGACACATTATCGAAGTGATAAGAACATGTTCAATTGCTCAATTAAATATCAGCATTATTGAAACATTCGACTAGACTTATACCATTTCATATTTCACGATAACGCCAGAAAATTTATTTAATCATTCAGGAGCGATCATTATTTTTGACACTGTGTAGGAATATCCGGCAGCATTTAAAATTAGTTCTATTTTTATGTCGGGCCCGACGAATTGCCACTTTCGGGTGATATCAAATAACCCCCGGTGCGTGGCATTGTCACAATGGTCTCAAAAAATCTGTCATTGGGCATATATCAATAAAAATGATCCCGGTATCAATCCAATACCGGGATATTTGCATTAACATTATTTCAGAGAAAAATAAATTTATTGATATGAATCTATCAGATAAATATTACTTGATGATTCGAGCTCTGAAAGACCGTCCTTTAATTTTGCCACTCTCTAGCTTTTTCACCGCTTTTTTACCGACACTTTTGTGTACTGCCACATAAGCTCGCATATCGAATAGATTAATTTTTCCGACTTGTTTTCCTTCGATGCCTTGCTGACCGGTGAGGGCTCCGAGAATATCGCCGGCGCGGACTTTTTGTTTCTTGCCTCCGGAGATTTCAATGGTGACCATCTGGGGCTGAAATGGTGAGCGGTTGAGTACGTCGTCAGCCGGTAGCGCAACCGGATCAATCGGTGTGTTCATGTATTCGTCGATTTGAGCAACCCGAATACCTTCGTTGGCGCTGAATAAACTACATGCCATGCCTTTGCTGCCCGCTCTGCCGGTCCGGCCGATGCGGTGAACATGAACTTCTGGATCGCGTGACAGGCGGTAGTTAATCACCATATCGAGTTGGTCAACATCCAGACCTCGGGCGGCGACGTCAGTAGCGATGAGAATCGACACACTTTTATTGGCAAATTGGACTAACGATTGGTTTCGTTCCCGCTGTTCCAGATCGCCATGTAAATCGATAACACTGAAACCATCATGATAGAGGGCATCGGCTACTTCTTGCACCTCACGTTTGGTATTACAGAAAATAACTGTCGATTCCGGTTGATGAGCAAGGAGCAGTTTTTTCAGTGCCAGTAAGCGAGATTCATCACCACCGACTTGATAAAATGTCTGGTGAATGGAGGTATTATCATGGGTGGATTCGACTTTGATCCACTCCGGGGCCTGCATAATCCGCTGTGCAATCGACTGAATCTGTGCCGGAAACGTTGCACTGAACAGCAGTGTTTGTCGTTGAGACGGAACATGGTCAATAATGGCATCCAGCGCGTCTTGAAAGCCCATCTCCAGCATTCGGTCGGCTTCATCCAAGACTAACGTATTTAATTCTGATAAGTCGATACGACCTTTCTGCAAATGGTCAAGAATGCGTCCCGGTGTACCAACCAAAATATGCGCGCCGTGAGCGAGAGAACCGATTTGTGGTCCCATCGGCATGCCACCGCAGAGAGTTAACACTTTAATGTTGTGCACGGTTTTTGCCAGTGAACGGATCTCATTGGCAACTTGATCTGCCAGCTCGCGGGTTGGACACAGGACCAGGGACTGTACCCGAAAGCGTTTCACATTCAGATTATGTAATAAACCGAGGCCAAATGCTGCGGTTTTACCCGAGCCGGTTTTCCCCTGTCCGATAATATCTTTTCCCTGAAGCAGAAAAGGCAGACTTTGCGCTTGAATCGGAGTCATGTGTGTATAGCCAAGGGCATCAAGGCTCTGCAACAGTTCCGGAGATAAAGGCAGAGAAGAAAAAGGTAACTGGCTCACAAGGGCATTCCTCATATAAGTTGAAACTGGGTAACTGATGGTTAATGGTACGGTCTGTTGATACTTCAAGCCGCATATCAATTGAACTGTTTAAGGATGCGTGCGTTGATGCTTGGGCACATAGTTCAGAATAGAAATTGGGACCGGTTTTTTCGGTTCGAATCCGGCAACGTCTCTACGCTCGATTAAGTGACCGAGACGGCTTTCAATCATGCACAAATTTTTAAAATTGTCTTTAGAAACGAAAGAGATCGCTTCGCCGGATGCATTGGCTCTTCCGGTCCGGCCGATGCGGTGAACATATTCATCCGCAGGGAAAGGCAGATCGTAATTGATGACACGTGGTAGTGAATCAATATCGATGCCTCGGGCAGCCACACCCGTTGCCACCATATATTTGATTTGGCCGTTTTTAAAATCTTCCAGCAATTTGGCCCGGATGGCCTGACTACGACCGCTATGAAAGGCTTCGGCCTGAATGCCTCGTTTCTCCAGCTGGGCCACCAGTTTGGCGGCACCATGTTTGGTTTCAATAAAGATGAGTGCTTGATCCCATTGATTCTCTTGAATCAGATGAGCGAGCAGTGCTGACTTTTTGTCTTTATCAACGGTGATCAGCCACTGTTCAATATTGGATTTGGAAGCCTGATTCGCGGCAATGGTAATTTCGTGCGGATTGTGGACCGCTGTCTTTGCGAGATCACGAACTTTGCGGGATAACGTTGCAGAGAATAATAAGTGTTGAATATTCTCTGGCAGCCGATCAAGAATCTTATTCAGATCATCGATAAATCCCATATCCAGCATTCGGTCTGCTTCATCAAGGACTAAAACTTCTACTTCTTCGAAGTAAACCGCCCGTTGATGGTACAGATCAAGTAGTCTTCCCGGTGTTGCCACCAGTACATCAACGCCTTCAATCAGGTGTTGTTTCTGTGGTTTTTCATCAACGCCGCCATAAATTGCGAGAGATGTCAGGGGAAGATATCGGCCATATTGGGTGATTTTCTCCGCGACCTGCATTGCCAGCTCACGAGTGGGGACTAAGATTAAAGCCCGAATACGTTTTTTACGCTGAGTTTGTCCTTGAGCGAGTCTGTTCAATATCGGGAGGACAAATCCAGCTGTTTTACCGGTGCCGGTTTGTGCCGCAGCAATGAGATCATGTTCCTGTAGAATCACAGGTATGGCCTGACTCTGAATCGTCGTCGGTTGATGATAACCAAGCTCACTAACCGCTTGAAGCAGGGGTGTGCTGAGTCCGAGTTTCGCGAATGACATAGTGACCTCCGGTGATTTTGATGCGGCTGAATGAACAAAACGCGCGATTCTAGCACGAACTCGGTTTTGATGAGAGCTTTATCTATTCGGAGAGAAAGAAAGTTGCCGCTTTATGAATCAGTGCAAGCGGCATCCTTTTGTGACGTTTTAGATGGCAGAGGCACCGTATTCTAAAGAACATGTAAATTCTTGATGCTTTGCATACTTTGCGTTCTTTATATCGTCTTCGGGGAGACGTGTGTTTCTTAAATCGAAATTCAGTTCGCTTGTGACAATTGCAGTGCTATTCCCTCGATACGATTGAGAAACTAAATAGTATTTTACGAAATTAAGCTCGTAGGATGTGACTTTTTGTTTCAGTATTGTATAGGTGAAGGATTGATTGTTTGCACAATGAATACTGGTTTCATTGAGTTGCTCAACTTTGCTTCCCCAACGCTCTTCTGTCGCGCTTATGATGCGATTTAAGTTGTGCTCTTTGACTTGCAAAAACTGCTTGTCAGTGAGCGCTTGGTCATGTTTATAGCTTACCACTTCAGCAGAGTAAAAATGGCTATCGTAAGGCGTTTTAAATCCAACGAAAGTATCTTTTCGATCAGGGGTATTTTCAGAATGTTCTTTCACTTGCGTGTAGGTCCATTCTCCATGATCTTCTGTGACGGGAGCTGTAACAGTTAAGTCGCCTTGCGGTGAGGTATAGGTTAAGCCCTCCAGTTTTCCATGCACGATTTTGGGTGCAGGTAACAAGCCACCAATTGTTCCGCCGGAACATGCAGTAATCAGTGCGGACAATAAAATAATGCTTAATTTTTTATACATAACTTCCCTTACAGCTTGACATGTTAAAGGTGCCGACTGCAGTACAAAAACGTTAAGCGTTGTTCACCCCAACGCCAATTAAACGTGTTGTACGTGCTACATCTTCTAAAATGCTTTGTATAGTATTTTGTTCAATATGCCAACAAATTGTATTGACTTTTCTTGATATGCGAGTGCCACCTGAGCTGTTTTGATTTTGGCTTCCTCTTTCGTGCGTATATTCGTGCTCAGCGACCAGTGAGTCAACGATTGCCGATGGTGATGGTTCGGCAGATTCATTGTTTGGAAGGGAGACAGTTTGTAAGTGATCTTGATAAAACATCCATGGCCTAATTATATTTATTTATGGACAATGTTCGCGAGACATCTCGCCAGATGTACGGAATAAAATGGCGATAGTCGTCTGACTTATCAACTAAATATTATTAGTAAGCGACAAAAATGCGGAGAATGTCATGCACTTGCGGTCGGTTATTACATATGTTCTGAAATAGTCATATGCATTTATGATAGGCGAAAGTGTTCTATAGACCGTTTTATGTGAGTCATTGCTTATTTAGTCGGGGACTGACAAAGCATTGAGAATAGATCTTCGTCATAAAACAATGGTTTCATCAACTGGATTTTGTTTCATTATTCGAGTCGGAGTTTGTAACGTAAAGCCTGAAATATACGATAGACATAAATATAATTGTGCATGGAGAAAGTAGATCATTTAAGAGCGTTGTCAGTATTTTCAGTGTCGGGGAAAGTGTTCCG
>NZ_JCARSY010000139.1:0-340 GCF_059641415.1 Vibrio rubrogenes | reverse complement strand
ATTTTATGCAAGTAACTCCATTGCTCCGATTCTGATATTCTGTGAATGTCTGCACCGTCTTTAATCAATGTTTCAGCTTGTTGTATTTGCCCATTCCTCAAGGCCTTAAAAAGCTTATACTCCGGTCTTTCGGTATATTTCATTTTAATCGTCTCTTCTCTAAAAATTTGTCCATATCTTCAAGAATTTTTTCTAGGTCATCACTGCCCGGTTTTTCGTTTGCATGACTAAGGTTAGTTCTGGCGTCTTCAATCTGAAAATAGTCAGGGTGTGAATTCACAAAATCATTCAATTCTTCCTGTGTCATTTCCATCTCATCAGCGGCTCTGAGTATCCGTCG
>NZ_JCARSY010000138.1:0-352 GCF_059641415.1 Vibrio rubrogenes | reverse complement strand
CGTACCATCGGCTAACCAGCAACCGACATCGCCGGTACGGTACATCACCGGATAAGCTTCGTTGTATGGGTTGGCAACAAAGCGCTCTGCGGTCAGCTCATCCCGGTTGAGATAACCCCGTGCCACCTGCACACCACCGATGTACAGCTCCCCTTCAACACCCACCGGAGCCGGACGACCGTCATCATCGAGCACATACATCTGAGTATTCGCCACCGGATGACCAATCGACACCCGGTCACCTTCCAGTTGCTGCGGACAGTGCCACGCGGTGACATCCACCGCCGCTTCCGTCGGACCATACAAGTTATGTAATTCAATCTGTGGCAGACGGGCATAGCTCTTACGAATC
>NZ_JCARSY010000137.1:0-352 GCF_059641415.1 Vibrio rubrogenes | reverse complement strand
CATTCGTAAGAGCTATGCCCGTCTGCCACAGATTGAATTACATAACCTGTATGGTCCGACGGAAGCGGCGGTGGATGTCACCGCATGGCACTGTCCGCAGCAACTGGAAGGCGACCGGGTGTCGATTGGTCATCCGGTGGCGAATACTCAGATGTATGTGCTCGATGATGATGGTCGTCCGGCTCCGGTCGGGGTTGAAGGGGAGTTGTACATCGGTGGGGTGCAGGTGGCACGAGGCTATCTCAACCGGGATGAGCTGACCGCAGAGCGCTTTGTTGCCAACCCATACAACGAAGCTTATCCGGTGATGTACCGTACCGGTGATGTTGGTTGCTGGTTAGCCGATGGCACA
>NZ_JCARSY010000136.1:0-355 GCF_059641415.1 Vibrio rubrogenes | reverse complement strand
TCACCAGTGCCAGCGGTTTAAAGCTGCCGTACTCGTACAGATAAGTCTGGTAGTGGTGCTCACCCGACTCTGCCAGCAGTTTATCCCCCTGCCACAGAAATTCAGTTTGCCGGGTCTGCCCGGTTTTGTCGGTAACCGCTTTATGAATCCGTCTGCCGAACGCATCATATCGATATTCAGCGCTGCTGCCGTCATGCTTTTCGACTCGGACAAGCCGGTGCTGGCAGTCATATGCATAGGTTGTGACCAGAGACTGATGGGTGCCCCGCGCTTCCTGTATCAGGTTCCCGAACTCATCATACTGATAATGACAGTCCCCCTGAAACAGCAGTTGGTTGCCGGACACATTGCTCAG
>NZ_JCARSY010000135.1:0-370 GCF_059641415.1 Vibrio rubrogenes | reverse complement strand
GCCAGATTCAGTCGCAAACGGGTCCGCAATAAACCGCTCCGCAGTTAAGTCATCACGCTTAAGATATCCGGACGTCACCCCAGCCCCGGCTATGTATATCTCACCACTGGCACCGACCGGCACCGGCTGGTGAGACTCATCCAGAATATAAATCCGCGTGTTGCCAATCGGTTTGCCTATCAATACACCCTCATCCGTTAAACTCAACGGATGCGTCGCAGACCAGACCGTGGTCTCTGTCGGACCATACATATTCCACAACTGACCAACGCGACTGAGAATCTCATCCGCCAAGACTTTCGAGAATGATTCACCGCCAATCAGACCGCTTAACCGCGGGGAGCCCTGCCAGCCAGCCGCCAGCAACAGC
>NZ_JCARSY010000134.1:0-370 GCF_059641415.1 Vibrio rubrogenes | reverse complement strand
ACCAGATTCAGTCGCAAACGGGTCCGCAATAAACCGCTCCGCAGTTAAGTCATCACGGTTAAGATATCCGGACGTCACCCCAGCCCCGGCTATGTATATCTCACCACTGGCACCGACCGGCACCGGCTGGTGAGATTCATCCAGAATATAAATCCGCGTGTTGCCAATCGGTTTGCCTATCAATACACCCTCATCCGTTAAACTCAATGGATGCGTCGCAGACCAGACCGTGGTCTCCGTCGGGCCATACATATTCCACAACTGACCGACGCGACTGAGAATCTCATCCGCCAAGACTTTCGAGAATGATTCACCGCCAATCAGACCGCTTAACCGCGGGGAGCCCTGCCAGCCAGCCGCCAGCAACAGT
>NZ_JCARSY010000133.1:0-370 GCF_059641415.1 Vibrio rubrogenes | reverse complement strand
GGATGACGGTCAAGTACAGGGGCTGATTGCCATTCATATGGCAGAAGGTGAGTTAGTCGCCATTAAAGCGAAATCCGTTATTCTCGCCACTGGTGGTGCAGGCCGCGTTTACCATTGTAATACCAATGGTGGCATTGTCACCGGTGACGGTATGGCAATGGCTTATCGTCACGGTGTGCCGCTGCGCGATATGGAGTTTGTCCAGTATCACCCGACCGGCCTGCCCGGTACCGGGATCCTGATGACCGAAGGGTGTCGGGGTGAAGGCGGGATTATCGTCAACAAAAACGGCTACCGTTATCTGCAAGATTACGGCATGGGACCGGAAACGCCCGTCGGCCAACCGAAAAATAAATATATGGAACTCGGC
>NZ_JCARSY010000132.1:0-370 GCF_059641415.1 Vibrio rubrogenes | reverse complement strand
ACCGAGTTCCATATATTTATTTTTCGGTTGGCCGACGGGCGTTTCCGGTCCCATGCCGTAATCTTGCAGATAACGGTAGCCGTTTTTATTGACAATAATCCCGCCTTCACCCCGACACCCTTCGGTCATCAGGATCCCGGTACCGGGCAGGCCGGTCGGGTGATACTGGACAAACTCCATATCGCGTAGCGGCACACCGTGACGATAAGCCATTCCCATACCATCACCGGTGACGATGCCACCATTGGTATTACATTGATAAACGCGACCTGCACCACCGGTAGCCAAAACGACGGATTTTGCTTTAATCGTGACCAGTTCGCCTTCCGCCATATGAATGGCAATCAACCCCTGTACTTGACCGTCGTCT
>NZ_JCARSY010000131.1:0-372 GCF_059641415.1 Vibrio rubrogenes | reverse complement strand
GGGTAATGCTTTGCGGTCTACCTTGCCATTCGGCGTCAGCGGGAATGCATCCAGCGCTATATAAATCCCCGGCACCATGTAATCCGGTAAACGTCGCCGTAATTCAGCTTTTAAACCGTCCTCGAAATCCTCACCGGATTGCGCACCTTCTTCTGCTACATAGTAACCCACCAACCGGGGCTCACCGTCCGCCATCTCCGGCGCAGCAACCACCGCATCCGCTATCCCGTCATATCCCTGCATCAGAGACTCGATTTCTCCCAGCTCAATCCGGAATCCCCGGATTTTGACCTGAAAATCACTCCGGCCTAAACAGGTAATCCGACCCTCACTGTCCCAGCGACCCAAGTCACCGGTTTGGTACATCAGCTC
>NZ_JCARSY010000130.1:0-384 GCF_059641415.1 Vibrio rubrogenes | reverse complement strand
AAAACCGCTGGTTTGAACTGTCGAGCCAAAAATAGTTAGAAAGTGGTGGGCGATACCGGGTTCGAACCAGTGACCCCCTGCTTGTAAGGCAGGTGCTCTCCCAACTGAGCTAATCGCCCACTTTCAGGCGTCTTCCCCAAAGTGAGGAAAATGGTGGGTCGTACAGGATTCGAACCTGTGACCAATTGGTTAAAAGCCAACTGCTCTACCAGCTGAGCTAACGACCCGGACTTCTTTTAAGAAGTGGTATCCCGTAGGGGAGTCGAACCCCTGTTACCGCCGTGAAAGGGCGGTGTCCTAGGCCTCTAGACGAACGGGACATTGTCTGCCTTATGACTTCCCAAAACTGAAAAATCACAACGCTACACGCTCTGTTATAAACCA
>NZ_JCARSY010000013.1:0-110252 GCF_059641415.1 Vibrio rubrogenes | reverse complement strand
GAAAGCCAGTGAAAAGTGGACGCATCCGGTGCAAAACTGGAACCTGACGCTGTCTCAGCTCAGTATCCACTTTGAAGGCCGACTCACTCCATACCTGGATTTATAAAAGTGGGCGTGACACAGAATAATGAACAGTCTCTTTAATCCTGAAATCAAAGTATTACTCCAGCGTGTTTTTGTCCCAGGTTATGTTTGTTTTATATACATATACATGCCGGATGCATTTGGAAGCTCAGCATATTCAAATCCGAATTTTTCATAGAAGGCAGGTTTACCATGATGCGCCATTAAGCTTACGTACGCCGTTTCAGGAGCATTTTTATTTAGCCAACTAGTTAGAGCTTCCATTATAAGTCTTCCAACTCCCTTTCCTTGATGCGCAGGCAATACAGCCATGTCCGTGATCACGAAAAAGCAACCACCGTCACCGATAATGCGCCCAATACCAATACGTTCAGAACCTAAATAAACGGTTACTCCGTAGATGGAATTTGGCAATGCGATTGAAGCGGCTTCTTTAGATTTACGAGATAAGCCAGCTGCCAATCTAATATTTATATAATCACTTACAGAAGGTATCTCTTCTTTTACTTCGTACATTCTTTACCCTTAAAAACATAACGCTAAGCTAAATGGCTGGAAACGCCATTGCGCAAAAACCAAACAAGCCACCTTAACCACCAAACCCAATTTATACTAAAACCGCTAAGCGTTGGGAGCCCCTCTTGAACGCTTGTATGGCAAATTAGTATGATGCACCGTCTATTTTTCTGACCGAAATTCCAGATAACACTTCATTTTCAGCCATTCTCATATTTACCGCTAAAATCTTTTCTGCGCATTTTTCAGTAGTTATGTAGTGAGTTATACAACCACATTCATTGCAGCGATGAAACTCGACTTCTTTGTCACCCCAGCAATAGAAAACAGTTTGCTTTTGGAAACGAATTAGAACTTGTTCTGGAGAGAAATATGCCCAAGATGCTGCGTAGCGACGACAGATTGAACAATTACATTCACCTACCTCAGTTGGAACTGTCGATAATTCGAGACTTACATTTCCACAATGACAAGTTAACTTCATCAGATACTCCTAAGATTTGCCTAACGAATGATACGGATTCCCTCTACCTTAACCGCCGCGTGCCATAGTTACTCATGACAGGTTAATAATACAGAGGTGACTATGCCTACCATTCATACTATTGGTATTGATCTCGCTAAGAATGTATTCAGTATTCATGGCGTTGATGCATATGGGAAAGTGTGTTCTGTTTCAAATTGCGGAATGCCGTCGTTTATGAAACCCACGTCCCAGTTTGCGCGAGAACCGACATAGACATGCGCAGAAACTTTTGTATCTACAGGCTCTGACAGCAATCCTGCTGGAACCCAATATGACTCGCCATCTGAACTGATATTTGGTACTGGACTACCACATTGACAACAAAACTCAGATTTAAAACCAGAGCTCGTAGAGAATGACCGTATTTGATGTTCGCCGGAACACCACTTAAAGCTAGATGCCTTAACTATCAACGCTGAGTTCGATGAAGAGCCCGATACTTTGCGACACAACGAACAATGACATTGATAGATGGGTGGTAATTTACCTGACAACTCAAACGAGACTTCGCCACACAAACAGTTTCCTTTCAATTTCATTATCTCCCTTAATTAGCACGCACATCGTCATTGAAGAACAGGTCGCCTAGAAATGCCATTTATTGTCGCTTGTAGAGACGCCTTCTCCAGACTTCTGTTCAGAATGCTTTCCGAACCCCATTATCACCCATAGAGATAGAATGTGAACCTCCTTTCTCATTACAGATAAATTGTCTCGTTTGTTGTTGTCAATTCAGATATAGCTGTGGTGGTTGTTTATTTGTTATCGCATGCGCGTTAGTTATAGTGCATTAGGTTATATTCTCGAGTGATACTGTCACTCAGCAGAAGTATTCACTAACAAGAGATCCCAAAAGATCCTCTCTCTTTGAAAAAATATACTTCGAGTCAAGTAACACTCTAAGACAGTAGAGTATTCTGTGATAACTTAATGAAAAATATCAATTATTATTAGAATTCAACACAAATGCCACAGCGACTGGAAAAATGATCAACTTATTTTTTATCGAAAAATAACAAGGTGGTGTAAGTAATTACTACGCGCTATGATGTTGGTATAGGGGGCTGAAGCCCAATGGAACGAAAAAGTATGCTAAGTTTCTTACCCCACTGAACGCTCCACTTGTCAACTTCTTAGCAACCCGAATTACTTACTGTACGATCCGAAACATTGGTGAGTTTGGCTGTATCACTTATCACTTATCACTTATCACTAATACTCAGTTTATTGATAACTCGTAGCTGATAGATTTTTTCGTGTAGGTCTGAGTCTGCTTGCCGTCCTCTGTATTTCCCCTCCTCTTTGGCTTTCTTTATTCCTTCAGCTGACGGCAGCGGCAATCTTGGTAATCTTTTCTTACGTTGGACTGAAATAACTTTTCCCATTGATAAATATCGGCTATGCCACGAGTGTCAAATAATACTATGGTGGCCTTGGTCGATTGAATGAAACTATCAGAAACCAAACTTTCCGTTAGTATTTTTCCATTCACTTTGGGCTGGAATGGTTTCAATCGTATCCCAGTGTTCGACCAATTTGTCATTTTCCACGCGGAACAAATCGTAGAACGCAACATGGTTATTTAAAAATGTGCCTTCACTGATCGATAAGACAAAGTTACCTTCGCCTAAAATTTTGTGATTCGCTGAATATGTCATTGGCATACCTGCTTTAGCCAGATCTCCCAGCGCCGCTCCTAGGCCGCTTAAACCATCAGCTACCATAGGGTTATGCTGAATGTATGCACTGTCTTCACTACCAATAAAATTCCCAATTTTAGCCATGTCGCCACTGATCAATATAGTTTGAACAAAATCAGCGACGATGGCTTTATTGTGTTCCGTTTTATCCAGATCTTTGATGATGGTTTCACCATCGAGCTGAGTTCTTCCACTTGGATTTTTGGGTGCCAATTCTTGCAAGTTATCCCAATGTTCTACAATTTTGCCATCTTCAAAGCGGAACACGTCAAAACCAACTTTAGGGCCAAAGAAATTGTATTCGGTATGGGTCATCACATATTCACCATCTTGAATAGCACGCTTAACTTGAGCCTTTGGACTACCTTGAGGTAACGCTTGCATCACCTCACCAAACCCAGCTAATCCATCACCAACGGCAAGATTGTGTTGAATATATTTATTCGGATTAATGTAACTAATCGCCGTTTGATCACCAGTTTCAATGCTAGAAATGACCGCTACGGCTTTTTCTTTATTGGTTAAGTCCGGTGCTTGATCTTTATCCGTTGCACAAGCAGATAGGCTCAATACGCTGATAGCGGTTAGGGAGCAGGTGAATAATTTTGAAAGTGAAAAATTCATACTATGTAATCCTCTTGTTGGTGTGGATACATAGTAAGGCGTTGTACCTGGCTTGCGCAGAGTCAATGTGAGCAGAAAAATGGTAAATATCGAACCTTGTTACCGATAAACAAATTCAGTCTGTATATTTTTGTTGAAACTGACTCGGCGTTATATTAGTCATCTTCTTGAAATATTTAATAAAATTGCTAGCATCATCAAATCCAAACTCATAAGCGATTTGTTGTGAAGATACTTTCCTGATCACGAGCTGACGTTTAATTTCCAAAATAACGAAAGCATCCACCATTTGTTTTGCCGTCAAGCCCGAAGCTAATTTACACACCAGATTTAACGTTTTATAGGTCGTATTTATCTGGTTTGCATACCAGGTCGCATCACGGATCTGTCGGTAGTGGTCTTGTAACAGTGAGAAAAAGTGAGACAGTTTCTTACTTTGTTCCTGTGAAAGCTTACTGGTATGGGACTTTTGATTTTGTTTACGTAATAAAAGTGCAAGTGCCGAAAACAGATACATCACAATCAGTGGTTCTCGTTGTTGATCCGTCAGCTCTGCCATTATTTCTTTAATCAATGTAACCACGCGACCATAGGCTTTTTCTTCAAGTGCAAATAATGGGGAGTGATGCGAATTGAGATGTGTAGGCGTGTAATTGGGTAGATGCATATTGGAATGCACCTGATCTAAAAAAGCTTGAGTGAAGACAAGCACTTTACCCTCAGGTTGATCGGAGAAATCAAAACAGTGTACTTGTTCCCTTTGAATAAAAATCAATGAACCAGGTGCAAATGAATGCTTAACAAAATCGACCATATGATACCCAGTCCCCTGTTCAATCAGAATTAACATAAAAAAATTAATTCGGTGAGGATGTTGAGGATTTGGTTCCAGATTGATTCGTTGCGCCAATGAGGCTAATTCGAAAATTTCTATTTCGGCATTTTGGGATTGTCTATGACTAAATAGAACGTTTGGAATACTCATCACAGCTACCATTTTAATTTAATAACATATTGATTTAACAATTTTTATTGGTTTTACGTTCATCATATTGATTTTGTGCGAGCAAAATGCCGCTAAGATTCACCTCAATCCAGTTAACCAGCTCTTCGACTCGATGTGCGACTTCAATGCCTTGCTCGGTAAGGCAATATTCCACATGAGGTGGAATAACGGGGTGAGCGATACGTAAAACAAATCCATCGGCTTCTAAAACCTGTAAGGTCTGTGACAGCATTTTTTCACTGACACCCATGATTTTTTTTCTCAGCTCACTGAAACGATAAGTGCCATCGAGGAGTGAGAACAACACCAATACCCCCCAACGGCTAGTGACATCTTGTAATATTTTTCGAGACGGGCATTCCTTGGCCAGCACATTACCTCGACTAAACTTTTCACTTAACAGTGTATTTAATTCTCTATTAATACTTTCACTCATATCAGATAACTCCGCCAAAGAATAAATTTGAATTATACTTACAAAAAGGTACGTACTTACATATAGTAAGTATATATGGCAAGCTATACAAAATCGAGCGTCTTAAAACAAACACAGGAGAAATACCATGATTGCAATTACTGGTGCTACAGGTCAATTAGGACAATTAGTTATTAAACATCTGCTACAGAAAACAGCCGCGGACAAGATTGTTGCCTTCGCCCGTGATCTTGAAAAAGCCGAGGCGATAGCAGAGCTTGGTGTTGAAGTTCGTCAGGCCGATTATGCGAAACCAGAAACATTAACTACAGCACTAAAAGGAGTGACTAAACTTCTGTTGATTTCTTCCAGCGAAGTAGGACAACGTGTTACTCAACATAAAAATGTTATTGATGCAGCTAAAGTTGCCGGTGTTGAAATGATTGCTTACACCAGTTTATTGAATGCAGATACCTCTCCATTAGCACTGGCAGAGGAACATATTCAAACGGAAGCCTATCTAAAACAAGTAAACGTCCCTCATGTTCTGTTACGTAATGGCTGGTATACAGAGAACTATCTGGCCAGCATCGCACCATCTTTAGCAAACGGTGGCTTTATTGGCTGTGCCAAGGATGGAAAAATCAGCTCAGCCGCTCGTGAGGATTATGCAGAGGCAGCTGCTGTCGTTCTGACAAAAGATGAACCGCAAAGTGGCAAAGTTTACGAGTTATCAGGTGATGAAAGCTACACTTTGACTGAGCTATGCGCAATCATCAGTGAAGAGTCAGGTAAAACTATTCCATATATTGATATGGAAGAAGAGGCTTTTGCCAAGGCACTTGAAAGTGCGGGTCTTCCGGCTCCATTAGCTGGCGTTCTGGCGAATTCAGATTCTGGGGCATCTAAAGGTGGATTATTCGATGATAGTCATATGCTAAGCAATTTGATAGGTCATCCGACTCAACCATTGCGCGAACTGGTAAAACAGTACCTATAAGAACTTCCGGGTCCCAGTTGATAGCTGGGACTCGGCTTATTTCAAAATCAGAACATCAATTCAGAGTGTCTGATAGACAAACTCTTTAAGTTATCTAGTGCAATTTAGTTTCCATATAACATGGATGGTTTGAATTTTTTTAAACAGAGAACGTCACATGCCCGTCGACTTTCTAACAACTGAACAAAAACACAGTTACGGCCCAGAAAAGAAAAAGCCCCCTCTTTTCAGAGAGAGCTTAGAGATGGATACTTAAGAGAGAGAAAATCAGTGCGTTAGTATGTGGATAATAAGTTCACATAGGCACCTTTTGCATGTGCATTGGTATAGCTTACTGCGGCATCAAGTTCAAATAATCCCAGTAGAGAAATCCCAATTCCCGCTGTATATACATCTTCAGAATCACTATAAGCCAGATTCTTTTTATAGCCGGCTCGCAATTTGAGTTGACGCAGGATATCAATCTCTCCACCAACACGAAGCATCTGGGTATTATCGTTGAAGTTGGTATAGCGCTCTTCTTCATTCAGATCATAATCGACACTAATGGAGGCATAATCACCTATCAGCCCAACACCAACTGTATACAGCGGCCTGAGTTGATAACTATATTGCAGATCAGCCTTGCCTGAGATACTGGAAGCAACTCGTTGAGTAGTGATATCACGAGAAACCAGATTGGTTGCCGCGAGTCCGACCCTCACCGGCCCATAGAACCACAGAAAACCAGCATCTAAGTTAAATACCGTTTCTCCGGTGCTGTTTGCATCAATATCGCTGAGATCGTAGTTCTTCAAACTGGCTTCATACACATAGGTATACACTCGTTGAAGTTTGGGAGAAACTCCGACTGAGATATGTTGCCCTAGAAATGTTTGATATTTTGCCAGAGAAAGTCCAACTTCTGTGACCGCAACAGAAACTGCATCGACCGTACTATTTTGTGCATTATCAAGCGTTGAGGAGCCAGTTGTCGCAATTGATGGCGTCACATAAGTTTCTGCATAGGCTTTGCCAAACAAATTCATCGAAATATATTGATTGGGAATCCCTATTGCAATTGCACCACCAATATCAGCTTTGAGTTCACCGCCCTTGAGCGCATCCAACTGACTCTGGAGTTCTGCTTCCCGTGATGAATCTCCGCCTTCCACATCCCTGATTAAATCACCGATATCATCAATGGTGTTGGAAATATCGTCAGGATCGTTATAAGTCAGTCCAAAACTGGGAAGTAGCATTCCCGCATCATCATTTCTGCGATAAATGGCGACAATAGCAGGATTATAGAAAGGAGCAGTGAGATAATTGGCTGAAACAACCCCAGTACCTCCCATCGCATCCCCTCGGGCCTCAACAGCGTAAGAAGCAGCCATGCTCCCTGATGAAACAACGAGAAGTGAAGGAATCAAGTATTTTAGTTTTATATCCATATGCGCTATAAACCGAATAAAATTTAATGTTTATAACGACAGATTGTTATATATCTTTAGCTATTCCTCTAGTGAAACATCATATGTTTTACTAATAACTTGAGATTGCTCAATAGTAATTGGTCCTTGCCACCGCTGATGATTCATCGATACTGCCAAAACATATCGCCCCGGTTCTAATGTATTGGGGGGTAACTCGCTCGGATAATTAGATTCATAGGTCTGTTTCCAAACTTCTGAATATTTCCCACTATGATAGCTATACGCCGAAACTCTCATTTTGGGTAATGGACAGTAACGATTCGGAATCGCTGTTTTTTCGACACGCCATTGCTCTTTTGAGCGCCAATGAATCGTGTGATAGGTCTTCGGATTATCAAGAATGACCCAAGAACTCCATGACTCACCATTTTTTCGAGAAACAATCAATCGATAGAGCCCCATAGGCAGACGATTATTCAGGTTATAACGTTTTACGTAAGTTAACTCATTGGTGACATTGTCACTTCCTACCTGAGAAAAAGAACTATCGAGTGAAATTGAATGGTCAATCCAGCGAGTGAACGAAATCTCTTCTATTTGTGACGTTGTCACTGTATCAACCAATAATTGAAATGCATCCCGTCCCGGGCTCTGAATCTCAACTCTTCGTACTGCAAGAGACTTAATCCAATCAGGAAAAGGAGCGCGCTCGAGACTCTTTCCACAATCTGCGCTCAAAGATTGGAGTAGCAAATCATTCAAATGACTGCTGAGGTGATTGCTTTCAGCGCTCTGCCATACCTCAACTAAAGAGCTAAACATTTTAGGCAGATCGTCTTCCAGCAGATGTTCATGGGCTTGAGTTAATGGTGTATTGCGTTCAAACCAATTCGCGGAAACAGAATAGCTGGGAGCGCATATCAGCACTCCCAGTAAGAAAAAACTCTTTTTTCTCATCATCAGGCTTTCATTTTATAGCCAACACCCCGTAACGTTTCAATTTCTAGTCCGGGAAGTTTTTGTCTTAATTGCAGAACATGTGTATCAACTGTTCTTGTTGTTGGGAAGTGATTGTAGCCCCATACATGATCCAACAATTCATCTCTGGTAAATACTCTTCCTAAATTACTTGCCAGAAATAGCAGTAAATCAAACTCTGTACGAGTTAACGTGATTAACTCACCTTTGTAATGCACTTCTCGTGTGGCTTTATCAATGGTTAGTTCTGCTGTGACAACTTTGGTGTCATCCTGCTGCCCATCAGGCGCTCGAAGTTGCGCTCTCACTCTGGCGAATAACTCAGCTTCAGCAAATGGTTTAGTTAGATAATCATTCGCACCAGAATCAAGTCCTGCGACTTTATCTTTCACCGTAACCAGTGCCGTCAACAAAATGACCGGAACATCTTTCAGATTTTTCCAATCAACGAGGTGTTCAACGGAATCACCATCAGGAAGTTGTCGATCTAAAATGACTAAATCTGCCTGCTCCCAATATTGTCTTACTTCTGAAATTTTCTCCGCATGTAAACAGTTATATCCGGCTTGTTCTAGACTAACTAACAATCCATCAGCCAAGTTTTTATCATCTTCAACAAGAAGCAACGTCTGTTTCACAAGGTATCTCCAAAATAAATGTTGTTGGTGGCCCGACTAGAGACATCTTGCCTCCCATTCTTCCAACCATTGATTCTACTATTGTTAAACCTAGGCCTAAGCCACTTTTACTGACAAAGGGCTTACGTAGCTGACGCCAGTCTTTCTGTGTCAGCAAGCCCTGATCGATTACCTTGAACGTAACCATATGACTTGACGTCGTTACATCCAACTGCACGGGGGCAATACCATATTTAATGGCATTTCTTAGCAAATTATCAATACAAGTTCCCAACCAATAGACATTTAATTTCGCTGCAATATCCTGATTGATTGAGAAATGAACAGATGATTCAAATTCTTCCTCTAATTTATACTCTAACCACTCAGCGACTGACGGCACCCAATCCACAGCTAAAGGCTTGGTATCGGACTGTAAATAATCTTTACTGGCCTCTGCCAACTGCCTCAGACGGCGGGAATCTTCACATAATCGCCGAAATTCATCATAGACACTTTCAGGAAGATGCTCAAACTCTCGTCTGAACCCTTCAACAGTCAATGAAAGACTGGCAATCGGTGTCCGTAATTCATGTGTCAGTATCTGTAAAATAAGCATACGACTTCTCATTTCAAGCCGTTTTGTATTCCAGCGATAGACAAACCAACTAATCACTAATAAAACGTTAAAAGCAACAAGGCCAACGAGGATATAACGCAGAATATCCGATTGGTCTTCCTCCTCCCAACACAAGTTACCGCGCCGAACAAAACAAGTTGAATCATCAGTATTGACATAACTGAAGACTAACCCCGCCTGTTCGGCATTATTCTTCCAAACATGATCAGCAAAAACATAATACTGATCACCTTTTCTCAACCAAAGCTCATTTTGCTCACTGAACATTGAGTCACCTGATATTAATGAGGTGACCGACTCACTGTCCATCCGTTGCAAACGCCCTAATAAAGTATCTTTTGGTGCTTTAGGACGTTCCTGAATATGCATATAAACTTTGAGTTCATCATAGAGCTCAGGGTGTTTTTTCACATATCGTGCAGCATATGTTCCCCCACCCGGATGAATCAAAGCGCTTCTGGCAAACCAGCGCAATGGGAGCTGCGTCCCTTTACACATTGCCCGAGTAAAAACCAGAGGCTCCGTCGTTAAGGGGCTCAAAGGTAAGTTTCCGGTACACTGTTTCGCTAAAGCGTAAAGCTGCTGGATATCTTTCAAAGGATATTGAAATGTCTGCGGCAGCATGGATTCGGGTGTAATTAGTCTTGTGGCATACTCAGCTTCTATTTTTCTCAAATCATATGAAACAAGTGCTTCGTCATATCTAAATAAGGAAATAAAATGATCGATTCTTGCTGGCAAAGAGTCTGCATGTGCATATGGAATAATAAACATGAACAACAATATGAATCGTTTTAATATCATCTTCTTATGTGACTCTATATTCTCAGGCAAGTTTCATGATCCGGTTAGTATTATGACAAAAACAGTTACCTACGTGTTATGCTGATGTCAATAATGTGTCCCCTAAATAAATAAAGCCAGCATTATTGCTGGCTTATACTACAAAGTTTTCTCTTATCTTTTAGTCCAGATGTTCCAGAATGTGCAGACATGACGCTTTTGCATCCCCAAACAACATCTGAGTATTCTCTTTAAAGAAGAGTGGATTCTGAACACCTGCATATCCGGTATTCATTGAACGCTTAAAGACGATGACATCTTTGGCATTCCAAACTTCCAAAACTGGCATACCCGCAATTGGACTATTCGGATCCTCGAGTGCAGCAGGGTTGACCGTATCATTCGCACCAATGACCAACACCGTATCCGTGTCACTGAAATCATCGTTGATTTCATCCATTTCCAATACAATTTCATATGGAACTTTGGCTTCAGCCAACAACACATTCATATGACCGGGTAAACGCCCCGCGACTGGATGGATGCCGAAACGAACTTCGATCCCTTTGGCTCTTAGTTTTTCGGTAATTTCAGAAACCGGATACTGAGCCTGCGCAACTGCCATACCATATCCCGGTGTAATCACCACAGACTTCGAGTTTTTAAGCATGTCTGCGACATCTTCAGCCATGATCTCACGATGTTCACCTTGCTCGCCATCGTCACTAATCACGACTTCTTGACCGAATCCGCCGGCAATCACGCTGACGAAAGAGCGATTCATCGCTTTACACATGATATAGGACAGAATCGCTCCCGAAGAGCCGACAAGTGCACCAGTCACAATCAATAGGTCATTCGCCAGCATGAATCCTGCAGCTGCGGCTGCCCATCCTGAATATGAGTTCAGCATGGAAACAACAACCGGCATATCTGCACCACCGATAGACGCGACCAAGTGATAGCCAAAAACAAAAGCAATCAGAGTCATCACAATCAGTGCGAAATAGCTCCCGTCAACATTGACAAAGTAGATCAGCAATAGTGTAGAAACAATGACTGCCGCAAGGTTCCACTTATGTTTGTGTGGAATATTCAAAGGTGAAGATTTAAACACACCATGTAGTTTGCCAAACGCAACGATCGAACCGGTAAATGTAACCCCCCCAATAAAAACCCCCACAAAAACTTCAACCAAATGGATGACATGTTCAGCATGTGTCACGGTTTCCGGAGCGTCGATAAAGCTATTATAGCCAACCAATACAGCGGCCATACCGACAAAACTATGGAGGATCGCAACCAACTGGGGCATCTGTGTCATTTCGACTTTCTTCGCAAAGTGGATACCGATCGTACCCCCAATCGCCATTGCAATAATAATCCAGGCAATCCCCGATGTATCAGGCGCAAAAATGGTCGCCAATAAGGCAATCGCCATCCCGGTCATGCCGTAGTAGTTACCAGCCCTCGCCGATTCCTGTTTCGATAAGCCAGCCAGGCTCATCACAAAAAATAAAGCAGCAACGATGTACGCCGCTTGTACTAATCCTGCAGACATTCGCTACTCCTTGTTATTTTTTACGGAACATTTCAAGCATACGCTTCGTGACGGTAAAACCACCGAAGATATTGATACTTGCGATCAACACAGCAATAAACGATAAAAACGTAACAAAACCATTGCCCTGACCAATTTGCAATAAACAGCCGATGACAATAATCCCTGAAATTGCATTGGTAACGGACATTAAAGGCGTATGTAGTGCATGCGTTACGTTCCAAACGACGTAATAACCAACCACACAGGCAAGAACAAAAACCGTAAAATGGCTGAGGAAGGCCGCAGGTGCAACAGAGGCAACCCAAGCGAATGCGCCAACACCAACAACGAGTCCCAATGCCTTTTTCATCGGGGATACAGCTTTTTCTTCTGCTTTCTGGAGCGATTTCACCGGTTGAGGTTTAGCTTGTGGTTGCGCTGAAACCTGAATAGGCGGTGCCGGCCAAGTCACTTCACCTTCCTTAATTACGGTCACACCGCGCTGAACAACATCCTCAAAATCGATGTAAATTTCACCATCTTTTTCTTTGCACAATAACTTCAACAAGTTAACCAGATTAGTGGCATACAGCTGAGAAGACTGCGTCGGTAAACGTCCGACCATGTCGGTGTATCCGATGATTTTCACACCATTCTCAGTAGTAACCACTTGATCAGCAACTGTATATTCACAGTTTCCGCCATTTGCAGCTGCGAGATCAACAATCACACTGCCCGCTTTCATACTGTCAACCATTGCTTTGGTAATCAGTTTTGGCGCAGGCTTTCCGGGAATCAATGCGGTCGTAATAATGATATCGACATCTTTTGCCTGATCTGCGTAAAGTTCAGCCGCTTTACGATTAAAATCATCAGACATCTCTTTGGCATAACCGTCACCAGCGCCAGAATTTTCCTGAAAGTCAACGGAAAGAAATTCCGCTCCCATCGACTGAACCTGCTCTTTTACTTCAGGACGCACATCGAAAGCCCGGACAATAGCCCCCAAACTGCCAGCAGCACCAATCGCGGCTAATCCAGCCACACCGGCACCAGCAACAAAAACTTTAGCCGGTGGCACCTTACCTGCTGCTGTAATTTGTCCAGTAAAAAATCGTCCAAATTCATGTGCGGCTTCAACGACTGCCCGATATCCAGCAATATTTGCCATCGATGACAAAGCATCAAGAGCCTGCGCCCGAGAAATACGTGGCACGGAATCCATGGCAAGCACATTGATTTTTTTACCTGACAAGGTTTCAAGTAACGCTGGGTTTTGTGCAGGCCAGATAAAACTGATCAGGGTTGCCCCTTCTTTGATCAACTCTATTTCTTCGTCAGTCGGCGCATTGACTTTCAAAATAATATCTGCACGCCATACCTCTTCATTGGATACAACCCGAGCCCCAGCGGCTTCGAAACTCTGGTTGTCAAAACTCGCTTTTTCTCCAGCGTCAGTTTCAATAAGAATATCAAAACCTAACTTTAGCAGCTGCTCTACCGAAGTCGGTGAAGCTGCAACTCGCGTTTCACCCGCAAGTCGTTCTTTAGGTACACCAATTTGCATAGTTATTCCCTTATAATTGGCACAGTAAATATGTTTAATCTAACGGCTTACTTATCGATTCAAGCAGCTGACAATCAGGCACAACCACTTGCGTTTCTTTATAACATGTTGTTTCGACGGCATTGGTCCAACGTCTGCCATAAGACTTCACCATACTAACGAGAATGTCCAGTGAATTGAATATCATGGTAAAAATTAATCATCACAAAAAAAGCAACCACAAGCTTATCGGCTTGTGGTTGCTTTCATCATGATTTTAATCAATTTGAGCAACACTCAACTGAAGATCTTTTCTCCCATCTGATCAATAAACATCTTCGCCTTATTGACCATAAGATCATCAGCACTACTGCGACTGGACAAAACATCCGACCGAATAAAGCGATGCTCTTTTATTTCACCATTGATTTCCCGGGTAATCCGTCCGGCAACCCGGTATTGACCATTTTCTGCAATCGCTTCAGGCAAAATAGCAAAATCTTTGTAATAAACAGGCTCAATAGGTGTTGATTCTTGCTGACGTTGGCCAAACAGCCGAGATAAAAATCCCACTTACTTCTCCTTTTGATATTCTGTTTGATGACTAATAATCGGGCTTTCATACCATTCCAACTCAAGGTCATCATCATAACGAGCCGTTGCAACAACAACGGGAACTTCCCGATATTCAGGATTCTGACGACGGTCATTCTTGATCATCGTTTCTCCGGCTTCAACGGCATCTTTTGCAAATTGTTTCAACTTCACTAAACGAGTTTCCGGAAGCGTAGATAAAAAATCAATATCATGGCGAATATATACAGGACGAAGTTGACTCAACGCTAAACAAGCCAGATCAGCCAGTTGCTCATGATCATAGCGAGCTTTAAAATCATCAGAACCTAAAATTTGACCGACTAAAGTTTCCATATAATTATGGACATCAACACTGATATGCATATTTATTCTCCAGTAAACGTCAGCATCCAAATGAGTATAATCTTCACTATATCGGGATTCAGGTATATCATAAACATAGTATCAGTTAACCAACCTGACATACTTTTATACATGTGGATAACAGCCATGTAAGCCAAGTAATGAAAATATTCCGTATTTTTTAGCTTCTTGGTATTTTCATCTTTGTCTCATTCAATGCACCTAGTTACGTACGCCTCACCCAAAATTCAAAAAAAGGGCATAAAAAACGACAAAATGGTGTATTTTTTGCTGAAAATCACGTAAAGTTCGTCAATTGTTTGACGAATCAACCATCTATGTTTTCAATGTCGGTCAGTTCTTCCTGGTTCCGCTCCTTACTTCCTATTCTGTTCATAGTGGCTATCCATCTCGGGATGGGCCATGAAATATTCACGCAACTATCAAATTCCAATGTACTGCTTAACTTGCCTTATGTTTTACTTTTCACGGCATTAGCAGTTGCGCAAATATTCAAACAGAGTCGTATGGGGATGCTAGCTGTCGCTCAGATACTGGCCTATGTTGTCATTCAACTTTGTTTGCAAACACCTTTAATTAGTGGCTCAACTCTCTTAGAGTTATCTTTACTGGCTTTGCTCTTTCCAATTAGTTGCGTCATATGTTACGCATTCCATGATTCAGATCTTTTCACCAAAGAATTTCTATACTATCTGTTGATTCAAGGCCTGTTCTTTGCGTGGTCACTGTTGATTCTGGATTACTTTAACCAGGGTGACTTCCCGGAGCTCTTTACACAACTATTGTTATCTGTGCCCCAGGTATCACGATTACCGTTTATTCTGTTCTTGTACCTGATTGTGTTAAGTGGCATAACCATGTTGCTGCTATTGAGAAAGAATCGTAAACTTGACGCCGTTGTTTATACATCGGTTCTCTTAATTTCAGATGTTTTTGTTTCTTTTCATCTTCCTCACATCTCCAGCATACTATTTTCTATCTCTGGTATTTTCTTAGTGCTATATGTCATTGCAGCTGGACATGAGCTGGCGTTTAACGACCGCCTCACCCACCTTCCCGGCCGTGCAGCGCTCGACCATACCATGAAGTCTCTGGGACGACATTTCACCATAGCCATGATTGATGTTGATCACTTCAAACAGTTCAACGATAACTACGGGCATGATACGGGTGATGAGGTATTAAAACTGGTAGCGAGTAAATTACGCCAAGTCAAAGGTAAAGCGAAAGCTTATCGCTACGGCGGTGAAGAATTTACCATTATCTTTAAAGGCAAAACCTCAGAAGAAGCATTTGATTATCTTGAATCATTACGCCAAGACATCCAAGAGTACGATATGTATCTTCGGAATACAGACAAGCGCCCTAAAAATGATAAAGTGGGACGCCTGAAACGCCAAAAAGATCAATCCAACGGTGTCGTGAATATCACGGTTAGCATCGGTGTCAGCGACAGTCGGTCAAGCCGAAATCCTCAAGAAGTCATTAAATCCGCAGACCAGGCTCTCTATAGAGCGAAAAAGTCCGGACGAAACCGAGTGACTGTGTAAAAAAACAACATTTTCCAATGATGTTGTTTTTTAAAAATGATTAGGTGTCCTAATATAAGTAAATCAAAACTAATATAGTGATAAAAATTAATCTATCATCTACAGTATTCCATAAATACCGATATGTGAATTATCATAAATATTATATGATAACTTGCTGTTTTTTACATGATTTCCTATATTAGAAAATAAGGATTCAATGTATCATGTCAAGCCCTATCCGTTTTAACAGGTGTCGTATGTAAAATTAATCGGATAATTTTTTAGGTAGGAGCGACAGTTGAGGAAAAATCGAATCAAAATAAGTAATAATGACAGGGATAACCTAAAATTAGTGTCTAACCAAGACTTTGGTTTTATGCTCTCTATCATAATTCTTGTTTTAGCTGGCTATCTCAACGCTTATGAGATAGGAAGCTTCAGTACACCACTGGCATTTTTGGGAGGAATTGTTGCCTTGGTAGCAACGGTTCAACCTAATCGATTGTACAGGCTAAATTTTCTATGGACTTTTACCGGGCTCCTTTTAGGAAAGGTATCTCAGACCATAATACTTGGACTCATCTTTTATCTGTTATTTTTACCGACTGGACTGATCATGCGTCTATGTGGCAAGGATGAATTAAAATTAAGACAGAAAGAATCCCACACTTTCTGGCGTCACCGACAGCAGCAGAGCCTCCCCTTTGAAGACACATTCAAAAATCAATTTTAATCACTAGGTTTAATATGGATCACCTAAAAGAGCTTTTGACTTTTCTAAAAGTGCGTAAAAAACTGTGGCTTGCCCCGATCATCATTATCATGTTTCTCCTGTGCGGACTATTCTTTTTAGTTCAGGGGACAGTCGTTGCACCATTTATTTATACCTTATTCTAGGAGAAATAATGTACATCTTGGGGATATCTGCATTCTATCACGACAGTGCCGCCTGCCTGATTCTCAACGGTGAAATCATTGCAGCTGCGCAAGAGGAAAGATTCACCAGAAAAAAACATGATGACAATTTTCCTGTGAATGCTGTTCGATATTGCGTTGCAGAAGCAAACATTACAGCCTCAGATATTGACTATGTTGTCTTTTATGAAAAGCCATTGGTTAAATTTGAAAGATTAATAGAGACCTATCTGGCATTTGTTCCCCATGGTTTCAGAAGTTTTCGTTTAGCGATGTCATTATGGATGGAAGGAAAATTATTTCAAAAATCTCTCCTCATTAATGGATTATGCAAGGCATTTGAATCTCGTATTAATTGGAAAGAAAAACTCCGATTCTCAGAGCATCACCTCTCTCATGCTGCAAGTGCTTTTTTTCCTTCACCATTTGAACGAGCAGCAGTATTAACACTCGATGGTGTTGGTGAGTGGACGACAACATCTTTGGCTATCGGTCATGGGAACCAATTAAATATCATTAAAGAAATACACTTCCCTCACTCTCTCGGGCTGCTTTACTCATCGTTTACTTATTATCTCGGTTTTAAAGTGAATTCCGGCGAATATAAGATGATGGGATTAGCGCCCTATGGTATGCCTAGATATACTCGCCTTATCAAAGACAAGCTGATCACTATTTGTGAAGATGGCAGCTTTCATCTAAATATGCGCTATTTTAACTATTGTGCCGGATTGACCATGACCAATAGGCGATTTCATCACCTTTTCGGGGGATCGCCACGACAACCTGAATCACCGATTACACAACGGGAAATGGATATTGCCGCGTCAATCCAGAAAGTCACAGAAGAAATCATTGTCAAATTAGCACGCTCGATTGCCTTAGAAACAGGTGAGCGAAACTTATGCCTCGCCGGAGGTGTTGCGCTGAACAGTGTTGCCAATGGTGTGATTTTACGAGAAAAAATATTTGATAATATATGGATCCAACCCGCCTCAGGAGATGCAGGGGGCGCTTTGGGCGCAGCACTTGCGTATTGGCATATTCATCATCAAGGGGAACGCAATTGCACCTCAGCACTGCATGACCATATGCAAGGTAGCTATTTAGGACCGGCTTATTCAGAGCATGTGATAGAACAAACGTTGAATAAGCATGGGGCGAGATACGATAAACTGACGACAGACGAATTGATCAATAAAGTCGCGCATCTGTTAACGGAAGGAAATGTCATCGGATGGATGCAAGGGCGAATGGAATTTGGGCCGAGAGCACTTGGTGCAAGAAGCATCATTGCCGATCCGAGAGCCCCAGCTATGCAAAAAAAACTGAATCTTAAAATTAAATTCAGAGAAAGCTTCAGACCATTTGCTCCCAGTGTTTTAAGAGAACACATGGCGGACTGGTTCATGTGTGATATTGATAGCCCATATATGTTACTGGTTGATCATATAAATACTGACAAACAATATAAAGTTCACGATAGTGAATCAGTGGGCATCGAAAAATTAAATTTTGCCAGATCCGCTATTCCTGCTGTAACACATGTGGATTATTCAGCACGGATACAAACCGTCCATCATAATACCAATCCTAAGTATTATGCATTAATCAAGCGCTTCTACGAATTAACGGACTGTCCGGTTATCGTAAATACGTCATTCAATATTCGCGGTGAACCGATTGTATGTACCCCGGGAGATGCTTTCCGATGTTTCATGGGAACAGAGATGGATATTCTGGTCATCGGAAATTATCTGCTGATAAAAGAGCAACAAGATATATCGCTGAGAAGCAATTATGTGAGCCATTATGAGCTGGACTAAACTGATAACAATTAACTTTGTTGTTCTTATTGTTTTGCTGCTCCTTTTGGAAGGGGGAGCTAGAATCGCATGGACGTTGAAAACTTGTATGGCGGGAACATGCAACTATAGTCAATTAACCCACCTAAAAGTACGGAAGCTATCTGAAGATAGACAATATGCTTTTATCAAACCACATGATCAATTAGGCCATGTACCAACGCCGGGATTTAGTCAGATCATTAATATACGTAACTGGTCTCATGTTAAAATTTCAATTGATGAAAATGGTTACAGGAATAATGACAACGGCATCATTGGCACACCTTCTATTCTTGCGGTCGGAGATTCATTTACATTTGGTGATCAGGTCTCGAATCATGATACTTGGCCCTCCTGTCTTGAAAGGAGCTTAGATAAAGGCGTAACAAATGCGGGAGTATCCGGTTATGGTGCTGCTCAAGCCGTTAAACGAGCAGAGATGATCTTAAAAACACATGACTACGATACCGTGATCTTATCTATTTACATTGGTGATGATTTTCACAGAGATGAACTGGATTACTTTTTCGGTTATCCCAGTCCTTCCCTCATCATAAATCAAGGTATGGTTGAATGGGCGCCATTACCATCACAAAATGTTCAGGGCAGTAAATGGAATCCAGCCCAATTATCACCGACTCTCACGTTCCTCAGGTATGCTTGGCGCTACTCCACTATTGCAGCAACACTGATAGACAGAATATCCGCGATGAAAAATATAACCATTAACTGGACAGGACGACATTTGATGCGGGAAAATCCTAATGCAGCATCAATTGACGCAATTATCAATTTCACGTTCGAAAAACTATCTCATTTACCTGTCGCTGAAAAATATGTTCTATTCCAGTATGTGGATACCGATCTCTCTAATCCTGATGGCATTAAAACAATTCGTCATATGGCGACGAGCGCAGCACAACATCACCAGATAAAAATATTAGACAGCTTTGATTATTTACAGACAGCAAGCGAAGCATCCTCATCGCCTATTTGGAATGGACATCACACTGCCTATGGTAATCAGCTGGTCTGTCAGTTTATCGCAGAAAATATGAAGCCTAAATAGCTCACCAAGCAGAAGCAGTTGGAGCGGGCAGCGGGAACCGCTCCCGCATCATCAGCTTGGAAGGATGCAGCCCACCTTAATACACAACCTCATATAAACGCTAATATCACATGTTATATTC
This sequence comes from Vibrio rubrogenes, assembly GCF_059641415.1. NCBI lineage: Bacteria > Pseudomonadati > Pseudomonadota > Gammaproteobacteria > Vibrionales > Vibrionaceae > Vibrio > Vibrio rubrogenes. The sequence goes on along the minus strand of NZ_JCARSY010000013.1, from coordinate 90,415 downwards.
TAGATATCAGTTAGTTAAGTAAAATTCAATCTGGTGACTTTTTCACCACACAATACTACTTTAACTCTAACTTACTGAAATTTGGGACCACCAATAATGGCCACTTTTGGCACTCGGTAGCAGAGACAGCGACCTGCGCTATCTCTGATGGTCCATTATTCATTAAATGGCTAAGCTATCTTTTCTTTACAAAAACAAGATTTGAATTTTGGCCAGAATGGTGTATTTGAAAAATAGATCCAAACGATGGCAATAAATAAAACCGTCGATATCGGACTAGTGAATATGCTTCCGATAACAGCAAACAGATCGTTATTTTCCGATAACAATGTTCTTCTCCAGTTTTGATCCATTAAATTACTTAAAATAACACCCAGAATAATGGGTGCAACCGGATAATTATATGTCTTCATAAAGTATCCGACGACACCAAATCCTAATGCCCACCAAATATCGGTTATTGAGTTAGTGATGGCGTAAGCCCCCACAATAGACAAAATTAAGATCAGCGGGATTAGTACCCCTTTTGGACAAGTCACTAGTTTGGTAAAAATACGAATACCAGTTAAACCAAAGACAAGAACGAAGATATTAGCTAGTACCAAGTTACCAACGGTAAACCAGAAAATACTTGGGTTTTCTACCAGTAAAAGCGGACCTGGGTTTAAACCATGAATATAGAGTGCGCCGATAAAGACCGCTGTTACAGCGTCACCGGGAATACCAAGAGTTAACATTGGAATATAAGCGCCTCCAACAGCAGCGTTATTTGCCGATTCTGGAGCGATTAATCCCTCTTTTGCGCCTTGCCCGAAAGGCACTTTAGGATTCTTAGTCGTACGTTTCGCATGATCATAAGCCATCAGTGCCGCGATATCCCCTCCAGTACCTGGTAGTGCACCAATAATGACACCAATTAGTGAACTCTGTACGCTCAGCGGTAAGTAACGTCGAACATCTGCCCATTCAGGAATGATTCGAGACAGTTTTTGTTTTACTGACGCTTTATCCATGTGATGCAGTTGATTTAACGCTTCAGAAACACCAAACATACCTATCATCACGGCCACGGGACTAATGCCATTCCACAATTCAACAATACCAAATGTGAAACGTTCTTCTGCAGTTAACGTATCTAATCCAACAGTACCAATCAAAATACCTAAAGCACCAGTAAACATCCCCTTAGCAAAACTACCTTGAGAAAGTGAGCTTATGAGCATAATGCCTAACATACCGAGCATTAAGTAGTCTCTGGGCTGGAACTCGATAGCAAAATCAGCAACCACTGGTGCAGCAAGCCCTAAAACAATAATCCCAATAAATCCGCCAATGACTGACATAACGGTTGATAGTCCAATGGCTTTTCCGGCTTCTCCCTTTTGGGCCATTGGATATCCGTCCAATGCTGTAGCAATCGCCGATGGGGCTCCGGGGATATTTAGTAATATCGCGGTACGCGAGCCACCATATACACCCCCCATAAAGACCCCGACCATTAAACACAACGCATTATTAATATCCCATGAAAAAGTAAATGAGATTAAAATTGAAACAGCCATGGTCACAGATAGACCTGGAATTGCCCCAATGTAAACCCCTAAGAAGGTCCCTAATGCCGTTAGCAGCAATAATTCAGGATTCATCCAGGAAATAGCAAAATGACTAAGTGCTTCTAACATATTAATATCCTAGACCATGGAAAAAATGAGATAGATGAGCGAGTATTTCACCCTCTGGAATAATCCCTTCTGGTAATACGACAGCAAAGACCAATCTAAATATCGAATAGATAGATACAAGAGACAGGACTGAGATAAAAAGGGTTCTAGCCAACCCTTTTCGATAAAGAACAAATATTGAGATAACCAGAAATACGAATGAACTGATGATAAAACCAACACTTTCAAGTAACACTGAATAAGCAATAATTAGTGCAATCATGAACGAAACCAGATTAGGAATCACCTGATCTTTAAATTGCTTAAAGGTTGCTTTTTCACCCGTCTTTTTATGGTTATCTACCACGGTAACACATGAAAAGACTAACATGATAAAGGCTGCACTCATTGGAAACGTTCCGGCTGAACTCAATGAAGTGAATCCTGAGATTAAATAAGCTTGCCATAATAAAAAGACACTTAGTCCTACCATTAAGAAACCAAATATCGTTTCTCCTGGCAGCTTGGGGGGCTGAACACTCATTTTCCACACCTTGTTTATTTCAATAGGTGGCATTAACACCACCTATCGAGTTTACTATTGATTTATTTAGCGCGATGTATATCAAATTCAGCAGGTGAATGTTTAGCAATCCCATTTTCGTACGCCAACCATGATGCAACCGAGCGGAAATGCTCTAAATATTTAGCCGCAGCTTCACCTGTTAAATTGAGGGCAGAAAGACCACGTTGTTTGAGCAGATTACGAAAACCTTCTGAATCCGCAGCCACATGAAATGCGTTAGTCAGTTTATCAATAGCTTCCTGTGGCGTTCCTTTTTTTACAAACACACCGAAAAATGGGCTATATGGAAGTTGTGGCGCTAACCCCGGATAAAATTGAGTGATTGGCTCTACTCCTGGGAGTTCAGGCACGGATTGAGTATCTAGCAAACCAATCACCTTTAGCTGACCTGATTTAATGTACTCTTTCGATGCGCTGAATGACGCTGGTTGCATGTCTATCGCACCGCCAAGCAGAGCCGTAATCGCAGGACCATCACCGTTATAAGGAATGGTTTTGACATCTAGTTTTGCTTGTGATGAAAGTAAGGCCATCATAATAGAAGGTAATCCACCAGGCCCGGTTGAGCCGACTTTAACCTCATTAGGGTGAGCCTGAACAAAATCGGTGAACTCTTTGATGTTGTTATAGGGAGCATTGGAACGAACCACAAAAATGGATGGTGACTGAGCAAGTATATTGATAGGAACAAAATCACTATAGTCAATATCCGTCAGCCCCATCACTTTGTATAGTTGAGGATTTTCAGCCCCCATAAGAATAGTGTAACCATCATTTTTTTTGGCATAAACGTATTTTGTCGCGATAACCCCAACACCACCAGGACGGTTTGTTAAGATAAAATCACCACCAAGGACTTCTTCGGCTTTAGGAGCAACAGAGCGCATTACTGTATCTGTTGCACCACCGGCAGACCATTGAATGATGCCTTGGATATCTTTTTCTGGATAGGCAGCGCTCGCCATCGCAGAGCTTAGGCATAGTGTACCAAGGAGCATTTTAATAGAGTTCTTCATGTTCACTTCCATTTTGTTGTTTCGCTGACATATGAGGATGAGAAGTAAGGAGAATTTCAGCCCAACTCAATACCAAAGATGAGATTGGTATTTACCTCATGTAATCGCTTGATCGTGTCGTTTTTATTAGTTGGCGACTTCAATCAAGAGTACCTCTTGTTTCGACACTTTTATAATAATCATTTGCATAAATCTAATCGAATTCAATTTTGTATATTTGTATTCAAAAATGATTAACATCGATAATTCTTTGAATCATTAATGAATAAAGGCAGAAATATTAAAAACACCTAAAAGCAAAGGTAAAACTATAAAATACACGAACTTAAATCAAACCATATCAATGCTAAAGCCGTTTATTTCTGGAAAAAATGTGAACTGAACTATAAATTAAAACGAATTAATTCGCCTAAACGCCATAAGTAATTGTGTGGCTCCTTGATAACTCTGCTGTACGACTTTTTTCATAAATTCGTGATTCACATCACCAGAAGGAGCCATCAGCACTTCTAAACCTATGGGAAATTCGACAGGTAGTACAGACTATTTATAAACAGACGCCCTAAGCCTAATCGGCCTAGGGCGGTAAAAATATCAGCACCCATCTGACGTCAAATCACGACAGAAAAACTAGTCAGAACGATGAGCATTTTCTCTAACTTGTGAAGCCATCCGAATATAAGCGTTAATTTCGCCATAACCATCGTAATTTCCGATACGTTGCAGTATCTCAAAGAAAACTCCGTTGATTTCTCTGGTATAGAAGTGGAGAAATTTGCCGTCCGAGTTTTCATCGTACAACACGTTAAATTGTTTTAACTTGGTCATCAGTTCCGGTTCTAACTGACAACGGGCATCCAGATCCCGATAATAGTTATCAGGAATAGATAAACGATAATCACTGGCTACTTGCTCTGCTGCTGCAAAAACGTCATCACACGAGAAGGCAATTTGTTGTACTCCAGCCCCTTTAGTGTGTTTCAGGAAACGCTGAGCCGACGCATCACTTGCCATTGACATGTTAATTGGAATACGAACTTTTTTGGTCGAGTTTGAAGCTACACGGCTAACAACCAAACCGTACACATCAGGAAGATCTTGGGTTGGTGTAATATCAAAGTCAAATAACGAACGATAATGAAATGATGTGTGGAGAAATTCCGCAGGAGAGACAGTTTGTCCTATATGGTCTATAGAATGAATACCAATTGATGTTACGGAAGTTTGGTTTAAATTAATCAGCTCAAAATCAACATCGTAAAATTTATAATTTGGATGATTCTCAACAAAATAGATTAAGCTGTCACCGACACCACGAATAGCTGGAATATTCAATTCACCGGGCCCTGCCTGATTTTGAAATTTATTACAACGGTAATAATCCAGTTTATGGAGTAATTCAGGCATGCGATTGACAGCGACCCCCAACGCACAGATAGAAACACCATGTTTTTCGTAATACTGGTGAGCCTGACTCTCAGTTTCCCGATTCAACACAATATTAACATCACCCTGACGCATCAATGTAATGTCTTTTGATTTATGTCGGTGGGTTTCCTGAAATCCCAGTGCAAGAAACAAATCCACTAACTCTTTCCCTGAATCTGTCGCCGCAGCGATTTCAATAAACTCAATGTTCTCGATACTAGGTGTAGAGATCCTTTCGTCCGGGGACGATTTTTCCTCATTTTCAACACTCATTACATCCAAATCCGAGCGGAGCGATTGCTCTTCTAACCAAAGCAGCGAACGCATACCATCGATGGCTTTTTCATAAGGTGAGGATGACCGGAACTCATCATTAAAGATTTCATGAGACAGATAATCATTGAATCCTTTTTCGCGTAGACATCGAACAAAATCCACCACGGGGAAATCCCCCTGACCAGGGAAACAACGAAAATGGCGAGAAAAGTACAGAGAATCCATCTGTATACTCGGGGCATCAGCCACCTGTACCAATGCTATTTTGTCGATTGAGATTTCATCCCTCAGTAAGTCAAGCGTATTATTACGCACGAACATGTGAAATGTATCCAGAATAATACCTAGACTATCATGGTCTGCTCGTTTCACAATATCCCACGCTTGAGTATAGTCCTTAGTATGAATCCCCCATGCTAACGCTTCATAACCAATATGAAAGCCTTCTTTGCATGCTAGCTCAGCAAGTTCATTTAAGTCATGTGCAGCACGTTGAGGATCATTAATGGCATGAGGTGAAACATTCGAGCAGATCATCAATCCTTTGGTACCAAGCTCATGCATTACCTCAAATTTCTTTTGTGCTCGGTAGAAATTTCGTTCCCGAAACGGTTCTGGCATCGCCTCGAAATCACGTAAAGGCTGCAAAGCAATAATTTCCAGATTAAGTGATTCAGCGAGTTGCCTGACATCTCTTGGGCTCATTGTGGATTGCGTCAGGTCATTTTCGAAAATTTCAATGCCATGGAATCCGGCTCTGGCTGCGGCATTGAATTTATCTTCTAGCGTGCCTGAGATACTGACAGTTGCGATCGAATATTTCATACTTCCCTTTCCCCTTATCTCCTATTCGTCTTCAGAAAAACAACGACGGGCTACTGTTGGATCAACTTTAACACCAGTAAAATATTCGAAAGCATCAATGCCTTGATATAAGAAGAGTTCAAAACCGGTAATCAAGGTCAGACCTGCAGCATCGGCATCAGACAAAAACTGAGTCATAACTGGGGTATACACGGCATCAAAAGCCCAAGTTTGATCCCCTAACAAGTCAGCTGAAAATAGCGAACCAGGCGTAGTATAGTGACCAATAGGAGTGGCATTGACCAGGCCATCACACTGAGTAACACATGTATCGACATCTTCACTACTGACAATCGATGCACTAATACCGGCTCCCGTTAGGGCATCAAGCAACGTTGCCTGACTTTCTGCTGATTCATCATAAAGGTAGATATGTTCTACATCACAGCTAGCCAAACCAAAAGCAATCGCCCTTCCGACACCACCGGTCCCTTTGATCATAACTTTGCCTGCCGATTCACCGCTTAGCCCATTCTGAAGTGCACGAGCAAACCCGGTACAATCTGTGTTCGTGCCTTTAGTTTGTTCTTCGTCCAATACCACAGTGTTAAGCGCCCCCAAATTAGAATCCGTGTATTCTTTTTTATCGATGAGATTCCACGCCCAAATCTTGTATGGGAAAGTGATATTAACACCTCGATATCCTTGTTCTCTTAACTGTGTGATTTGTTTCTCTAACGCTCGAGCATCATCTAAGTCCACATCGAAAAAATCATAATTAACATCTAAATTGTAATGTTTACCTAAATACTCATGCAGTTTCTTTGACTGACTTTTTTGAATTCTTTTCCCAACTAAACCTAATTTCATCTACATTCTCCTGATCGAGCGATAGGGTCAATTTGTAAAAAATATACGCTAACAATCTCAGACAGGCGAAGTGGAAATGTGATAAATCCCATTCAAAAATTAGAACCCTATAAGCATTGAAGGTTGCGTTTTGTATGGTTTTATTTACATGGCTTTTGAAAAAATATCAACTGATGATCAGTAACACAATTACTATCAGAGAGTATGCATTCAGTTCAACATTGAGAGATTTGATGCTACAAGTATATTAAATATCATCATATACTCGATATTTACGTACATATGGAACGTAAATCTATATTTACACCGTCTGTTTGAGCAACGCGTATATTGTGATATGGAATCAATTTTTCATGTGTATCAATCCCAGCCCAAAACATTCATTTTTGCTATAAACATAATTTTTAATTACACCAGAGACAAAACAGGCTCGCATACGAACGACACAAAAATACCGAGCCTGAAAAAGACTCGGTAAACGTGAACAATAACAAGTAAAAGTCCGTTAGAGTTTATTCATTCAGTAATAGTTGCAACCCTGCACCAGTATTCGAAATTGGAGCAACGTAATTACGATGAATTTCTGTCACCTCTCTTAACATGCAACCCCGCATAGCCAACCACATATTTAATTCAACGCCCTGTGCTCCGGCTATTTCTATCAAATCATCGTTAGTATATTTAGTCAAAGCTTCGGGGTCATTTACCAGTTTGTCCATACATTCGATATCAAAATCACTATTAATAAAACCGGCACGTTGGCCGTCAAGCTGATGAGATAACCCTCCAGTACCAAACACAACAACTTTTTGATCGCCCGCAAAAGACTCAACTGCCTTACCAATCGCCTGACCGAATGCATAACAACGTGATGGCTTTGGCATAGGGTGTCGTTCACAATTGATACAAACAGGAATCACTTTTAAGTGTTGGTACTGTTTATCTGGATACATTAGTGACAACGGAACCGTCAAACCATGATCAACTTTGATGTCCTGACAGATTGTTGGATCAAAATCGTCTTCAATCAGGCAATTAGCAATGTGCCAGGATAGCTCGGTTTCACCCGTCACCGATGGAATTGTTGTCATACCCCAGCCTTCATCCGCATTTTCATATTTCGGGGCACAGCCCAAGGCAAACGTAGGCTTCTTATCCAAGAACATTTCTAAACCATGATCGTTATAAAAAATGATAGCAATATCTGGTTTTTCCTGATTCATCCACTCGCGTATGGGTGGATAACCGGCAAAGAAATCACGCCAGTAATCGGTTTGTTCCAGGCCTTTATCCATCGCAATCCCAATGGCCGGAATATGAGATGTTGTAATACCACCAATGATTTTAGCCATTGTTCTTACCTCGCCCTTGACCATCTAGATATGCTTTAAACTCTTCTGTTGTGCGGCCGGTTTGTAATCCGCCGACATCCTGAACATTTAGACCTAATAATCCGGCAAACTTTGCCAGATAATAAATACTGCCACCTTCTTTAAGTAATCCGAGAACATCACGTTTCAGGACGGCTTGTTTTTGTTCTGGTGTCAGGCCAAATTTATCGCAATAAGCAGCCTCATTTTGTTTGAATTCCTCACGTCCTTCTGAGTTATTAAATGAATAACACATTTTATTCAAAGGGTAGCCTTTCGTAGACATTGCGCCATCGAATTTTATCGTAGATAAGTCAATATCATGTTCCATCACTTCACCTCTTCAGGCCAATATAGGCGCAACGGGTTCGTTATCAGTAGCATTCTCTGCTTCTCTTCTGTATCAGCAATTTGAGGAATGACATCCACCAACTTACCGTCATCCGGCACATGCGATTTCATATTAGGGTGTGGCCAGTCCGTCCCCCAAAGCACACGGGTTGGGAATCGATCGACTAACGTTTTAGAAAAGGGAACCACATCGGAGTAATCGGGTTGAGTATTGGTTAAACGTTCCGGACAACTCACCTTAACCCAAATGTTCTCATTTTGTTCCATAAAATCGATTAAGCGCTGAAACCCTTCACTGTCAACACCTTGTGAGACATCCGGACGCCCCATGTGATCAATAACAATCGTGATATTTAATTGAGTCAGGAACGGAATAAGTTCTTGCAAATCTTGTGGTTCAAAATAGACCACAACATGCCAACCCAATACTTTAACTCGCTCAGCAATACCAATGAATACCTCACGAGGTGTTGCATCAACAAGACGTTGAACAAAGTTAAAACGAACGGCCCGAACTCCAGATTTGTGCATAGCCTCAAGCTCTTCATTCGTGATGTCTGGCGCCACAACCGCAACCCCACGAGCCAACGAACCTGCCGAATCTAACGCGTCAATCAACGCTGCGTTATCAGTGCCATGACATGATGCCTGAACAATAACATTACGCTCAAACCCCAAGTAATCACGCAGGACAAATAATGATGCTTTAGGCGCATCACATGGCGTGTACTTACGTTTGGGATGATACGGAAAGCATTCAGCCGGGCCAAATACATGGCAATGAGCATCGATAGCCCCTTTCGGAACCTTAAAGGTTGGTTTAGAAGGGTTGGGATGAAAGGGAAGATAGTCCTTATCCATCATAATTTGGGTACCTTTTGTTATTGGTTAAATTTAATTTATTTTTTATTATTTGGAAAAACGACACCATCAAAGAGCTTTCTGGCCGTCCGCAGAATCGCCGTTGAAAGTACACTCCCAGTTTCATTAAAAGTCAGTATTACACTCATTTCACCGGTTGGGTGTTCAACACTCAAGGTCTGAACCCTTCCAGATGCCGCAGTAGCCAAGTCTGCCGCAACAGAACCTGGTAACGATGCAGCAGTTGCAACACTCACAGCACCAAAAACACCAATTGATGCATGACACCGGTGTGGAATAAAAGTTCGGGTTGAAAGAGCACCACCAGCTTTAGCCGGACTAACCAGCGTCACTTTAGGTACAGATTTGTTTGTTACATCTCCCAAATTCATCAGATGCCCGGCCTGAAGACGAATAGCCTCAATTTTATGCTTTAAATCCAGATTAGTTTCTAGTTCATCACGCCCTTCATAACCTGAAATACCTAACTGCTCAGCCGACATAATAACAACGGGCATCCCGTTATCTATCATAGTGACATCGATACCATCAATGTCGTTTTTTACTTTTCCAGTGGGTAACAACGCCCCACAGCTGGATCCTGCAATATCACTAAATTCGATCGCAATTGCTGAAGCCGTACCGGGCACTCCATCTATTTTTGCATCTCCCTGGTAACAGACCATCCCAGAAGGCGTTGCCACATGAGCCGTCGCGATTTGCTGAGTGTTTAGCATATGAATACGAACAGCAGTTTTTTCACCCTGAACGTCAACTAGCCCCCGTTCAATAGCAAATGGCCCAACCCCGGCTAAAATATTTCCACAGTTTTGAGCATCAGTCACGATCGCCTTGTCAACAAAGACTTGTAAAAATAAATAGTCCACATCCGCATCCTGATGAGTGGACGGACTAACAATCGCAACTTTAGAGGTCAGCGGGTCTGCACCACCGATACCATCAATTTGTCTCGAATCGGGCGACCCCATGACTGAAAGTAAAAAAGCATCACGTTCAGTCAGATCCGTTGGCAAATCATCTGCGAGGAAAAAAGCCCCCTTCGAAGTACCGCCACGCATCCACATACAGCGAGTACCGTTAGACATATTTTAGTCCTTTCGCTTTAAGTCTTGGTCGCATATCATAAATATCCAGACCCAGTTCACCATTTGCCAGTCTAATCCGTTTGGCTTCTTCTCGTTCTATGCGTTCTTGAGATAATTTAAGAACTTCCTCCGCTTTTTCGCGACGAACAACAACGACCCCATCATCATCTGCGACAATCACATCACCGGGGTTGATCAATTCATCCGCACAAACCAGTGGCAAATTCACACTACCTAACGTCTCTTTTATGGTTCCCTGCGAGAACACATGCTTAGACCATACCGGGAAGTTCATCTTTCTTAAATCCCGAGTATCACGAACACCACCATCAATAATTAACCCAACCACACCTCGAGCTTGTGCCGAAGTAGCCAATAAGTCACCGAAAAAACCATGGTTGGATGGAGAGCTGGGGGTAAAGACTAAGAAATCCCCTGATTTTGCCTGTTCGATTGCCACATGCATCATCCAGTTGTCACCTGCTGCACCTAAAATAGTTAGCGCAGAGCCAGCAACACAAACATCCATTTGAATTGGACGTAAATAGTCAGCCAATAGACCATAACGTCCCTGAGCTTCATGAATAGTCGCCACGCCGCACTTTGCCAAACCATCAATAACAGCTTGATCCGCTCGCTCAATATTTTGTACCACTACTGTCTCTTTCATTTTCAGGCTCCAAGTCTATTTATTTACAAGTTGTAACTTTAGGCGACTAAACACCGCTAGAGTGTTATGTTCGAAAATATCCTGTTTTTGTCGCTGATTCAGACTCGCGTTCGCATCAATATAGCGTTTAGTATCATCAAAATAATGACCGGATTCAGGATCAATACCTCGAACTGCTCCGATCATTTCGGATGCAAAAAGAATATTTTTTGTCGGAATAACATCGAGCAACAAATCGATACCTTTTTGGTGATAGACGCAGGTGTCAAAGAAAATGTTGTTCAGAACCCGCTCTTCCAAATCAAAGCCATTATCTTGTGCTAACCCACGAAAACGCCCCCAGTGATAAGGCACAGCACCGCCACCATGAGGTATAATGATTTTTAATTCAGGAAAGTCTTTGAATACGTCCGACATCATCAGTTGCTGGAACGCAGTGGTATCTGCACCTAAATAATGAGACCCGGTAGTATGGAAGCATTCGTTACACGCAGCACTGACATGCACCATCGCAGGAATATCGTATTCCACCATTTTTTCATATATTGGATAAAACGCTTTATCCGATAACGATGCCCCATTCCAATGGCCTCCGCTTGGATCCGGATTAAGGTTAATTCCTATAAACCCCATTTCTTCAACCGTACGAACAATTTCAGGAACGGATTTGGCAGGATCAGCGCCTGGAGACTGCGGAAGCTGGGCAACCGGAACAAAGTTTTGCGGGAAAAGATCACATACACGACGAATTAAATCATTTTGATGTTCAGTCCAATACTGACTAGTGTATTGATTACCAATATGGTGCCCCATCCAACTAGCACGAGGTGAGAATATCGTTAAATCCGTACCACGTTCTTTCTGTAAACGTAATTGGTTTTTGATTATTGACTCCCGAATATCGTCATCACTTATTTCGATAGTACCTTTTTCGCCAATATAGTTGGGGTCTCGGCTTACGGCTTCTTTTTGTTTATCTCGATACGTTCCAACTTGTGGTGGAGTCGTGGTGTAGTGTCCATGGCAATCAATTATCATTTTCTGACTCTCTGTTGTGCAAGGTAAACCCGCATAACCCGATGAAACCACGGTTTCCGTTGTCATACAGGAAGGTAAATGTCATTTCGATTCTCAGTTGTGATTCGTGTTACATATTTGTAAACGAATTCATCATCGGCTGTGACAGTAACAACAGTATTTACCCAGCCCAGCCAGTTAGCTATTTCAATTTAACCTCCAGCCTATTAGATTTTTAGAACACAATGTCAAAACCGGAGTCATCTCAATGGCTGATAAGTCCATCCAAATACCGAATTTACGGCACCTGAGAGTATTCTTGGAAGTCGCGAAATGCCATAGCATCAGCCAGGCTGCACCAAAAGTTTTTCTTTCTCAACCCGCCATCACTCAAGCTCTGGCAAAATTAGAACGGCAACTTGAAACTGAACTGTTTGAGCGTCACAGCGATGGGATGTACCTGACTTCAGAAGGCAAAGTTTATTTCAACCGAGTTTCTCGTTGCACAAACTATATTGAGCAAGGCTTAAAAGATGCGATGAAGCGTCACAAAGAAGAAGGAGCACCGGCATCAAAAGTCATAGCGTTACTTACGACAACCCAGCTTCGGGCACTGATGGCGGTCAGTGACGTTGAAAACTTTACGATTGCCAGCCGCAATATCGGTGTATCACAATCCTCACTTCATCGTTCTGCCCGTGAACTGGAGCAACTGATTGGTATCACTCTATTTGAAAAAACTAATACGGGGATTGCAACCACAAAGGCTGCAAAAGCACTTTGCACAGCATCTAAACTTGGGTTTGCTGAAATTTATCAGGCTTATTATGAAATCAGTGCATTGCAATCCAGAGAAGTCGGCAAAATTGTGGTGGGAAGCATGCCTCTGGCCCGAACCTCCATTTTACCGACGGCAATAAATCAATTTGCCGAGCAGCACCCAAATGTCCAACTCGCCATCCTTGATGCACCTTACTCCGATTTACTCAATCATTTACGTCATGGTGAACTCGACTTTCTAATCGGTGCACTCCGGTTTCCTGCGCCTGCTGACGATATAGAGCAAGAAGAGTTGCTTTCGCCTCACCTTACTGTTGTTGGTAGGCAGGGACATCCTCTAGAAAATGAGCCGTTCATCACACCAGAAATGCTGGCTAGTTACCCCTGGGTAGTGCCTCGCCATGGAGCTCCTACTCGTGACTTTTTTGATACTCTGTTTAATGATCATGGCGTTGAACAGCCATCGAATATCGTGGAAACTACTTCACAAATTTTAATACGAGAATTGTTGCTCGGAAGTGATCGACTCACCATGATTTCCAGTCACCAAATCGAACGCGAACGATCCTTAGGATTACTACGAACTTTTCCTTATTCGCTCAAACATACTCGCCGTCCAATCGGAATTACAACAAGAAAAAATTGGCAGCCAACACCGGCTCAACAGGCATTTTTAACCATGCTCCGAGATGCGTCACTAGTGTATCATTAATACAAAAAATCCCATGGTAATGCTTTTTTTGAATAGCTAACCAAGTTATTGAATTATCCAAGACCTAACTGCGATGCTAGAGTAAATACCATACATTTAACACTAACCATATGAATTTTCTGTCTGGCATAAAATTCAATTGTCATGCATGTACTTGTTAAAAACTAGCGCTTGATAATTGAGCTTACGCTAATAGTTTTTACGAATGTACTCTAGGAGAATATTAGGATGAAAGTATGTGTTGCGGGCGCATCGGGCGCGTTTGGAACCAAACACTTAGATGCACTAAGTGTAATTGAAGGCGTAACCGTTACCTGCATTGTAGGAACTGACATGGAGTCACTGACTCAGGTGGCAAAAAACCGAAATATTCCACATTTCACCGCTGACTTAGCTGAAGCACTTGCCATTGAGGATGTTGATGCTGTTATCCTGGCAACTCCAACGCCATTACATGCCAAACAAGCAATTCAGTGCTTAGAAGCAGGGAAGCATGTCATGGTTGAAATTCCAATGGCAGATAACATCGAAGAGGCTCGGCAGTTGGTGGATGTACAACAAAGAACCGGACTGGTCGCAATGGCGGGACATACACGCCGCTTCAACCCCAGCCACCAATGGATTCATAACAAGATTAGGGCTGGTGAATTAAAAATACAGCAGATGGATGTACAAACCTACTTCTTCCGTCGAACCAATAAAAATGCCCTCGGTCAACCAAGAACCTGGACAGACCATCTGCTATGGCACCATGCCTGTCACACCGTTGATCTGTTCCAGTATCAAACAGGAGAAACAACCAGTAAAGTTCAGGGGCTTGAAGGCCCGGTTCATCCTGAACTAGGTATCGCTACGGATATGAGTATTGGTATGAAAGTACCAGGCGGTGCGCTATGCACCTTATCATTATCGTTCAATAATGATGGTCCTCTGGGTACTTTTTTCCGGTATATCTGTGACAACGGAACGTACATTGCTCGCTATGATGATTTATATGACGGCCACGGCAACAAGATTGATTTAAGTGACGTAGCAATTTCAAATAATGGTATTGAGCTGCAAGACCGTGAATTCATTTCAGCCATTCTGGAAAATAGAGAACCCAATAGTAGTGTTGCACAATGTTTACCAGCAATGGAAACCTTATATCAAATAGAACAGTGCTTCCAGCAGGATTGAATTGTGTCGAACAACCTGCACACCATTAAGCCCCATTAGGGGCTTTTATCTTTATCTTTATCTTTATCTTTATCTTTATCTCTAGTTTAAAAACGTTATTCAGGAGTCTAAGAACATGACTAATTCACTGCTGCTTTCACCACGAATCGGCCTTGGATGTATGAATTTATCCCATGCCTATGGTGCACCCTTAACTGAAAAAGAAGGTATTTATGCACTTCATGCGGCGATGGACATGGGTTACCGGCATTTTGATACTGCAACCCTTTATGGGAAGGGAGGTAACGAAAAGCTCTTAGGTCAGGCACTCAAAGGGAAACGAGAAACAGTTTTTCTGGCCAGTAAAGGTGGAATGTTTATAGATAATGTCAGCGGAAGAAAAACCATTGATGGTTCAGCGAAAAGCATCAGACACCAGTGTGAACAAAGTTTAAAACGCCTAAACACAGACTACATCGATCTCTATTATCTACATCGATTGGATGCGGAGATTCCCATTGAGGAAAGTGTCCAAGCTCTGGCTCGGCTAGTCGAGGAAGGAAAAATTGGCGCCATTGGCCTTTCAGAGGTATCTGCCCATACCCTAGCTCGCGCACACCAGATTTACCCCATTGCCGCATTACAAAGTGAATACTCAATCTGGACACGCAACCCCGAAATCGCTGCTTTGCAAAAGTGTGCGGAACTAGGTACGACATTTGTCGCTTTTAGCCCAATAGCCCGAGGCTTTTTAGCCAATAGCGTGGTGGATATAGACAATATACAACCTGGCGATATTCGTCTAAATATGCCGAGGTTCCAAGAACCACATTTCACCAAAAACATGCTCTTATTGAACCAATTTAATACCATAGCAACCCAAATCAATATCGCTCCAGCTCAGCTCGCTTTAGCCTGGGTATTAGCCCAAGGAGAACACGTCATTGCCATTCCCGGAACTCGATCAATACCCCATATGCGTGAAAACCTATCCGCCATTAATGTCACACTTGGACCTCAGACCATCGCGCAACTTAATCAACTGATTAATCATACAACAGTTAATGGGGCTCGTTACAATACGGCACAACAATGTGAAATTGATACGGAAGAATTTTTCGATTAATTTCTTATGAAATTCAGAAGAATAGATTAACCAGCACCACTTACGGCAATGAAATTTTATTCGACAATATATGCTTTTACGAGAGAATAACGTATTGCTTAAGCAACAACAAAAGGTGATTAGTGCAATAAAAGACACCAACTAAAACGCTAATATTTCACATGATTGAAATAAATTTATTTACGGGGAAGTATTGGAGCGGGCAGCGGGAATCGAACCCGCAATCATCAGCTTGGAAGGCTGTAACCCACCCTAAAGCTTAGTTTTATGAAATCATTGATTTCGTTAAATATTTATATATATCAATAGATAACAGAAATATTTTCTTGTTGATCTTTTAACCACACAATGCCATTTTATTCCAAATTGTTTGCAACTTGGGCCACCATAAATAGACACATTTGGTACCTAATTTTACTCTTAGGGGTGGCTTTATGCCCAAACTTTTGGCCTTACGATCCAAGAAAAATTTGGTTGTTACGATCCATCCCCTTGCGGAAAACGCGTATCAATTTTTTCGTTCTCAGTCATTACTGGTTGTACCATTAGTTTGGCACATCGGTGCTAGAAGGGAGGTGCGTCCATCACATCAAAGCCATCCCTAGAGCCAAATACTAATATTTAGTTTATGCATCTTTCCATCCAGAGGTACACGCACTATATTATTGGTTGTTTGAATATCCATGCCATCAATCACTGCTCTCATATTTTTTTCCACTATTAAAGAGTCTTCTACAGAAACTCTAGCGCCAGAAGAATCAATAAGATCAACCGATTGCGTGACGGCAATAAAGTACTCGGTCTTGGCTATTTTTACGCTGACTTCAAAGCATGGCCAATCTAACGGAATGCAAGGTTGAATCGTCAGTTCTTTGCCTTCTCGATTAACACCCAGAATACCTTCCATTCCTGCTCGATACATCCATCCGGCTGAGCCTGTGTACCAAGTCCAACCGCCTCGTCCTGTGTGAGGTGCGACGGCATATACATCCGCTGCAACCACATAAGGTTCGACTTTATAACACTCAGTGTCTTCGGCATTCAGGGTGTGATTGATTGGGTTTAGTAAATTAAACAACTTGCTAGCTTTGTTGCCATCCCCCAATTTTGCATAGGCTAGAATCGCCCACATGGCAGCATGACTGTATTGACCACCGTTTTCCCTTACCCCCGTTGGATAACCTTTGATATAACCTGGGTCGTGACTGGTTTTATCAAAAGGCGGTGTAAACAATAGAGATAATTTAGACTCGGGTTGAATCAAATATTGATCGACCGAATCCATGGCTTTTGCTGCGCGTTCTGGTTCACCCACTTCAGACAACACGGCCCAAGATTGCACAATAGAGTCGATTTGACATTCATCGCTATCTTTAGATCCTAGCCAACTGCCGTCATCGAAGCTCGCTCGGCGATACCATTCACCATCCCACGCTTTTTCTTCAATAGCTTCTCTGACTCTACTTGCATGCGTCACCCAGCTTTGTACTCGTTCCCCTTCGTCACGAATGTACGCCAGAGGTGAGAATAAATTAATAGTACGAATCAGCAACCAGCCTAACCAAACACTTTCACCTTTACCGCCTTCTCCGACACGGTTCATGCCATCATTCCAATCGCCTGTGCCCATTAATGGCAGGCCATTTTCGCCCGTCAGTTCAATACATTGATCCAACCCGCGAGCACAATGCTCAAACAAGGTTGCCGACACGTCCGATTCAACAGCATGGAAATACGCGTCATGCTGACCCTCCGCCAATATTGGCCCTTCGATAAAGGCGATTTTCTCATCCAAGATGGACATATCACCCGAAGTTTCAATGTAAGTAGCCGTGGCATACGCTAGCCAGACTCTATCGTCAGATATATGCGTACGTACGCCCTGTCCTGTGTGAGGCAACCACCAATGCTGTACATCGCCTTCAATAAATTGACGACCCGCTGCACGTAAAATATGTTCTCGAGTCATATCGGGGCGACGAAAAGTCATCGACATACCATCTTGCAATTGATCCCTAAAACCATAAGCCCCACTGGCTTGGTAAAACGCCGAACGAGCCCACATACGGCATGCGACTGTTTGATAAAGCAACCAACCATTGAGCATGATATCCATCGCTCGATCTGGTGTTTTCACCTGAACCGCGCCTAACAAGGTTTCCCAGTACTCGGTTACTTCCGCCAGAACCTGATCCAAGTCAGCATGTCGATATTGCTCTATCAACTCCCGAGCTTTTCCGACCGAATCACATTGCCCCAGCAAGATCACCACCTCCACCGATTCATTTGGTTTTAGCTCAACGACACATTGTTGCGCACTACAGGGGTCCTGCCCTCCGCCCGTGCTACCAGATAACGGCGAATTTCTTAGCAAAGCGGCAGGCGCACTCATCCGACCATTACGTCCTAAAAACTCCGAACGATCAGTCGTCCACGACGATTGCATCCCGCTCATATCCGTAAATGCAACACGCCCTGGAAACGCCACACTCCAACGATTGCAAGCGAATAATGCGTTTGACCCTGCTGTATCTAAATCTGTGGTAATAAATGGTGCGGTCGCTCCGCGAGCGGTGCCTAATACCCATTCGATATACGACGTCACCGACAAACGACGGTGCTTTCCTAATTGGTTATGTAGCGTTAGGCGAGATATTTTAATAGGATCTGAGAGCGGTACATATTGTAATAACGTTAAGCCCAAACCATCGATTTGATGTTCAAAGCGACTGTAACCGTACCCATGATGGGCAATATACGCCTCCTGATCATTCAGATGCGATCGAAGTGGGTCTGCCGTAGCGCTAAACAACGCTAAGCTGTCTTCGTCGCGTACGTAAATCGCTTCACCCGATGCATTAGTAACAGGATCATTGCTCCATGGAGTTAGCTGATTCTCGCGGCTATTTTCTGCCCATGTATAACCCCCTCCTTCGGCAGCCACATGAAAACCAAAGTGTTGGTTAGCAATAACATTAATCCAAGGAACAGGGGTAAACGCGCCTTTTTCGAGAATAACAGTATACTCGCACCCACCTAAACCAAACCCACCTAAACCATTAAAAAACTCGAGCCCTTCTTTCAGCTCCGTTAACTGTTCCTTTACGCTTAAGTTACGCGATTCAAGCGACATCTTGTGACCATCAATGATGTCATCCGAGTCTTTCAAAGCAGGCGGCCAAATCGGCGCCGAAGGTAGGCGTTGGATATGTTTACTGATGGAGCCACGACGTGCAACAAGCACGACTCGAGCTACAGATTTAAGTAAATCGCGAACCGACACATCCACTAGATCTACACGCAGAACATGTACATTACCTTGCACATGATCGCCATTGAGTTTATCAACAAGTCTAGGACGAGACTGGCTACTTCGCACTGCGGTTTCAATGGCGTTTTGCAAGTCTTGTAAATAAGAACACGCGTGCTCGTTGATGATTACCAGATCCACCGCCAGCCTTTTCGTGCGCCAGTATTCATAGGCGCGCAATAATTGCTTCACTTGTTCAATGTCTTCGACGTCATCGATACGCAGCAGCACAATGGGTAAATCACCACTAATCGAGTGCGGCCACAACAAAGACTGAGCCGCCATGCCACGATGAATGGATTCGGGTGAAACACGAAAACGCGGATCTGCGTAAATAATCGGTGCCGCTAGTCGTTGAAAATCATCCGCCTCGGTTGGACTAATATCCAAATGACGCAATTGCACTTGCGCCTGCGTCCACGCCAAGGTTTTCGCTCGATCATAAGCGCTGCGGTCGTGATGTCGATCAACAAGATCCATTAATTCTTCACGAGAAGACGCAACGACTGTCCAAAACGCCACTTTCACCACAATGCCTGCTGGCACATGCACGGCATAGCGTAACGAGAAAATAGGATCTAGAACAGTTCCGATTGAATTATTGAGATCGACACTCTCAACCGACGAATCGTCACAATCAAACGCCGCCGCAGTGGCAATGGAATTACCTCGCCCAATAAACAAGGCTCGGTTGGTCTCATATTGAGGATCGGCTGTCACTTCCCCTTCTACAATGGCAAAATGCGCAGCCCAAATTGAAGTTTCTTGTGCAGCACGTTTGCGTCGGGTCGCAATTAGCGCATTGTATTCAGGGACATATTCCGTTTGCACAAACAGCTTAGCAAAGGCCGGATGAGCATTGTCAGTAGCTGGCGTTGTTAACACCAATTCAAGATAAGACGTTAGTTCAATGTCATGCGCTGTGCGACCATTATTGCTCAATGAGATACGACGCACTTCACCATCGTCTTCACCAGATACCAAAACATCCATCGTCGTGGTGAAATCGCCATCATGACGCACAAATTCCGCATGATCTTCTTCAAACACACCCACCGGATAATGACCTTTATCTTGCAGAGGTTGAGCAGAACTCGACCAAAGCTGACCTGTATTTTTATCCCGCAAGAAAATGAAACTACCGTAATCATCACATGTGGAGTCCTCCTGCCAGCGCGTCACAGCAATGTCGCGCCAACGACTGTAGCCCGCGCCAGTGGCGGTTAACATCACCACATATCGACCATTCGATAACAAATGTGTAATGGGCGAGCCTTCGGCTGTTGGACTTAGGCATCGTACTATCGGCGCAATCACCATTAGA
Organism: Vibrio rubrogenes; assembly: GCF_059641415.1. Taxonomy (NCBI): domain Bacteria; kingdom Pseudomonadati; phylum Pseudomonadota; class Gammaproteobacteria; order Vibrionales; family Vibrionaceae; genus Vibrio; species Vibrio rubrogenes. Next base: position 69,989 of record NZ_JCARSY010000013.1, on the reverse strand, counting down.
GAAGACGCGTAGGTTTTCACTTCTTCTGCCCTAGGATGACTAATGCAAACATCCCTTGGCATACGTTCTTGTAATAAGAGCTCACATGCCTGAATCATGGGTTCTTGATGAAAACGCTGTCTAAACACGCCTTCCAGTAAGGCATTGGCAATGGCCACAATAGTCATGCCCTGATGATGCGCCATGAAACTGCGTACAATGGCAACTTGGCTTTCCGTAGGCAAACGTGCTGGCGTAAAGTCCAACGCCTCGTAAAAACCATAACGGCCACAAGCACCCATGCTGGTTAAGCGATCGTAATTATCAACCGCCGCCTGAGGGTCAATCATGGTGGCAAGCCCCGTTGCATAAGGTGCGATCACTCTATTTTCCGCCAAGCCGCGTTTTAGACCAAGTCCCAGCACACCAAAGTTGGCATATTGATAAGTAAACTCGATATCACGCGCATTGTAAGAAGATTCCGACACGCCCCAAGGGATGCCAAGTTGTTTACCGTATTCCTGCTGACGCCCAACGATCAGCCGATTGGTCTGTTCAAGTAAACTGCCTGTTGGCGCTCGCATAACCAGCGACGGCATCAAATATTCGAACATGGAACCCGACCAAGAAATTAGAACCGAGCCGTTGCCCATGGGTGTTGCTGCGCGACCAAGACGAAACCAATGCTTGGTCGCCACATCGCCTTTGGCGATAGCAAATAAACTCGCCAATCGTGCTTCCGAAGCCAATAAATCGTAGCAGCTTGGATCGAGGCAGTTTTCGGCAAGAGAATAACCAATCGACAAAAGTTTGCGTTCAGGGTCGATGAGAAAAGCAAAATCCATCGCTAACGCCATGTCACGAGCTATGCTCACGAGCGCATTTAATCTAGCCAGCAAAGAGTCGGAAGAATTGCGCAGCTCAAGCGTATCGCGCTCCTGCTCAACCATCAGCTTATTTGCGGCTTCGATCCAATAAATGAAATCAGCATGACGACCCTGTGCAATTTCTTCGCCAGAACCTAATGGTCGCTCACGTGCAAGCTTGGCAGCTTTATTAGTCAATCGAATTAAAATTGGCGTTAAGGTCTCGATAGTCTGGCGGCTGTTTAATTTACTCGCTATATCGTCCAAAGTCGCAAGCAATGGATGCGAGCTATCCGTTATGGAGATACTAATATCTCTAATATCTGGACTAACAGGGTTAGTTAGTGGTTTTGATTCAACCATTAAGGATTGTCTAGCCAATGCAATATTGTCCATAAAACCTGAGCGCACCATTGAGTTTGGATTAGCGGTTAAAGTGTCTTGAGATGGCCCAGCCACGAATTCTTCGCGCCACTGCTTGCAGCTATTTGCCAGCGTTATCAAATGCCCAGCAAGATTGCCGCTGTCCACCGATGAAATGTATTCCGGCAACAAGGTATGCAAGCTTTGTGTGCCGTACCAATTGAAAAAATGGCCGTTGTGTTTTGGTAGTTTTTCCAGTGTGACAAAGGTCGTTTCGAGTCTCTCAATCGTTTCGAATAACCCAGCCCAACCAAAATCTCGCGCCGCCACTGAAGACAACAGATACAAACCAATATTGGTCGGTGAAGTACGATGCGCCACCACAGGCTCTGGGTCTTCTTGGTAATTATCAGGCGGTAAAAAATTGTCTTCCTCTGTCACAAAGGTTTCAAAATAACGCCAGGTTTTGCGTGCAGTAAGGCGTAAACTCACCGCGCCGACATCGAGCTCATCAGGTCGCAATACTTCGGGGGATCGACTAACAAACAGGGCGACCAAAGGCGCAAGACACCAAAGCAAAGCAAACGGCAGCACCAGCAGCCACACTGCAGGATTCGCCACAATGACAAACAAGCAAACCGCTATAGCAAGCAAGGTGCCACAGGCCATATTTTGATAAAACCCCATCACCTTGAGTCGTGGGCTCGCATTACTCTGTGCCGCCGTAGCCCATTCCAAACAGTGTTTATGGGTCACGCCCAGGCGCAACAAGGTTCGTGTAATAGCATCTAGTGAACGCCAGCTTTGATCAGGCAGAAAGGCGATAGACAAAAAAGTCTGACTTAAGGCAAGACGCAAATCCCCTAACCACAGACGAAAATGATTACTGGTGTCCACACCAGAACGATGAGGAATCATCGAAAAAACACAGGGCAACAAAGGCGGAATCGCCATGAAGGCCAATAACACAAGAGTAAAAAATAGCGCCGACGATGGAAACAACAGCCAACTTAATGCCAAAGCTAACAAGGTTGTTGGTGCCACCAGCGACCGTCTTAAATTATCGAGAAGTTTCCAACGCCCCAGACTGGAAACGCCCTGCTCTGTTGGCTTGCTCATAATCCACGGCACCAGCTGCCAATCGCCCCGCATCCAACGATGCTGACGTTTCGCAGCGGTATCGTATCGGGCCGGAAACTCTTCCACCACTTCCACATCCGATACCAAACCCGCGCGAGCAAAAATACCCTCGAACAAATCGTGGCTCAGCATGGTGTTATTCGGCACACGATCCGCCAGCGCGGCTTCAAACATATCGACATCGTAAATGCCTTTGCCAGTGAAAGAACCTTCACCGAAAAGATCTTGGTAAACATCGGAAATCGCCGCCGCATATGGATCCATACCACCGGGAGCAGAAAATATCCGCTGAAATAAAGAACCTTCCGTGCCCACCGACAAAGACGGCGTGACACGAGGTTGAAGTATCCCGTAGCCTGCGACAACTCGCTGTTTTACTTTGTCCAAACGTGGACGATTCAACGGATGCGCCATTTTCCCGATTAAGCGCAACGCTGCTTCTCGTGGTAAACGCGTATCGGCATCAAGGGTAATCACATAGCTCACATCACTCGGCACACTTGGCGACTTGCCTTGAATGGCTATAAAAGTGGTGTCCGTTGCGCCGCGTAATAGTCGATTAAGCTCATGCAACTTGCCGCGTTTACGCTCCCAGCCCATCCATACATTTTCACTCGGATTAAACAGTCGACGGCGATGCAGCAAGATAAAACGTGGACCAGATGGACCCTCTTCGTAGCGCTGGTTTAATTGTTCTATTTCAAATGCCGCCCGTTCCAACCACACCGTATCACTTTCTAATTCTTCCAAATCAGCATCTTTGCCATCAGTTAATAAGGCAAAGCTCACATCACCGCCGATGCCGCTAAGATAATGCACTTCTAGGCGTTTAATTTGTTCTAATAAATCCTCTTCTGAAGTGAGTAAAGTCGGCACGGCGATTAAGGTTCGTAACGAGCTCGGTACACCAGCTTTTAGCTCAAGCCCCGGTAACATCACCGCACCAAATCGCCATGTCACTAAACGATTGACGATGACAAACGCCACTTCTGTGGCAGGAATAAAGGCCACCACTGCCCACAGCAACCAAGGTTGTGCGTGAAACGCTAGGAATCCTGCGAATAAAATACTAATGGCAAGAAAAGCCAAGGCGACAATGGCAATCGTACCGCAGTAACCCGCGACGCCAAGGCGTACGTGAAAGCGCCTAACTCTTAACCGCATGGTCGGTGTATAGGCGATGGATTTTTCGAAAGCCAAACGCCCTTGTTCAATCAGATAATAACCTGGATCCCCAAGGCGGTTTCTTTCTACCTTGGCTTCTTCAGAAAGTGCTTGCGCCGACTCTTCATTCTTTGATTCGACACTCTTTGACTCAAAAGACTTTACGCTGTCTTTCGCCATTTCTACGGCACGCTGGGCAATGTCTATTTCCGAATAATCACAGCCTCGTGCCAGTTCCTCTACGGCACTGCGATACAAGTTACGCGTCGGAAAATCCATTTGGGCATATAGGTCATAACGGTAAAATTCTTGATCGACCAGACTGACTTTCTCAAACAATTCCGACCAATCAATATCAGAAATCAAGCGCATACTGGTGATCACATTGCGAATGGTGACGTTCGATGCGCCTTGGCGTTGCTGGGCATGCTGCACCACGTCTTCTACAGAAAGACCTTGTAGCTGCAAACGCTGTTCTAGCCAGTCAAGCGCGGGCGTAGTTTTCGGGTCTTGGTCGCGTAATCGCTTTGCCAGTTGCGCAGCAAACACTTCCGATAAAGGCCCCGATGAACGTGAGGCGATATCTTCTTGTAACGCCGAATGAGCACAACCTTCCACTAAAAGTCGTGCTGTTAAATGATCTGCGTCTTGGCGCGCTTTTCGACCAACGGCAATTTGATCGGCTAAACGTCGCAAGTTTTCAATCAATACAATACGCAGCGTGATCGCCACCGCCCATAATTCACCGATGGTAAGCGGTTGCACCGTCTGATAAGCATGAATAAAACGCACGAGAGTCTCTGGATCAATATGACTATCTGTGTGGGCTACAAACGCCCAGGCTAGCCCAAATACTCGCGGATATCCGACAAAAGGTCCGCTAGCCAATTTGGGTAATTGACGATAATAACTGTCTGGTAGATCGTCTCGAATTTCGCGGATTTGTTCTTCCACTAAATGATAGTTATCTAGTAGCCATTCTGCTGCGGGAACAACACTAAGTCCTTGTTCGAGCTCCGTCGCACAGCCTCGATAAGACTTCAACAACGATCTAGCATTATCATCCAACCTCGCTTGTAACGATAAGACCGACGTTTTTTTGTCGAGAACCTGCTGAGCCTTAGCCAAACTTTTTGCATGCTCTTCAAGCCGCGCTATACCAAATAAAGCCTCGCGAACGGGCGAAGTGCTATGCCATATTGTTTGGGAGTGTTGTTGCCCAAGTCGTCCAAATAAGGAAGTAACGGTATGTAACATAAGCATCTGCCCCTTAGGTAGGGAATCTTGTAATCAACCCTCTAGCTATACTAGTCAAGCCTTGGGATAGGTGTCTGTACGCAAGCGAACAGACATACAGAAGCAGGAAGATCAAGGTGACGATTAGCTCTACAAAACCGACGCAGAAATAGGACGATTCATTATGTTACGCAGCATGATCGACTAAGAGAGATTTACAGTTGCCGCGCAGGTAGCAATATTGGCGAGATGATTGCGTTGAACCAGTAACGTGACTATCTCACCTTAGCCAGTATGGGTCTGTACGCTGGAGCACTTAGTCTCAATAACTGTCCAAAAATTCGTTATAAATTATTTGGGATACTTAAGCAGACGATCAGTTTCTTTTTTAACAACTACGTAGCATTCACAGCTCAATGCCTCAAGCGCTTGCCGATCCAACACGGTAATGTGCCCACGGCTGTATTCAATAACGCCCTTGTGTTGCAATTTGCCGGCTGCTTCAGTAACTCCCTCACGGCGTACCCCCAGCATGTTCGCAATCAATTCTTGGGTCATGGTTAACTGATTGTTATGCAAGCGATCTAGTGATAATAACAACCAGCGACAAAGTTGTTGATCAATAGAGTGATGACGATTACAAACCGCTGTCTGTGCCATTTGCGTAAGTAATGCTTGTGTAAAACGCAGCATCAATACCATCATCTCACCATGACGATTGAACTCCTCCTTGAAGAGACGTCCTTGAAGCCGATACGCATAACCAGCGCTTTGTACAATAGCCCTGCTTGGCGTGCTCTCTCCGCCCATAAATAGAGCAATACCAACCATACCTTCATTCCCCACAACAGAGATCTCCGCCGAGGCACCACTTTCCATCACATACAACATAGAAATGATTGAATTGGTTGGAAAATAGACATGCCGAAGAATATCTCCAGACTCATAAATCACCTCCCCCAACGGCAGTGGCACCAATTCAAGCTGAGGAAAAATTCGTTTCTGGACATCATCAGAAAGCTGAACTAACAAGTGGTTATGTTGCGGCTGTGGCAATTCGAGCATAACAAGTGTCCTTTCCGAAATGACTTGACCTTTACTATTGTATACCTCAAAAAACATCGCTACTACCAACTTGATAAATAGGTAATTGATTGTACTTCTCTCATTGAAAAAAAGGCGCATCACTTTACTTAGTCTGCGCCCTGTTGATGATGTGATTTGATGTTTGTGTTACTGAAAGGATTCGGTGCTGTCTCGCATATGATCCGCACCAGCAGTTTTGGACACCAAATGGCCACCGATGATTTAGTATGAACTAAATTCACAAAGCCTGGGTATGCGAAAACACGCAATAAAGCGTTTTAATTTCAATAGATTAGAAACTTAATTGAGTGCTAGAAAACTTGGAGCGGGCAGCGGGAATCGAACCCGCATCATCAGCTTGGAAGGCTGAGGTAATAGCCATTATACGATGCCCGCGCATCAAGATGACGGTGTTAATATGCCACAATCGACGAAAAAGAAAAGGGCTATTTACAAAAAATCAGTTTGATTGCACACTTCATAATCAAATTAATTTCAATTGGTTATCATACAACCAACCGTTCGTGATCCAACTTATATCCCACATCAATAATCAATCCATTACATATTGGTATACATTGGACCACCACCACCTTCCGGAGGTGTCCAGGTTATATTTTGAGCCGGGTCTTTGATGTCACATGCCTTACAATGGAGGCAGTTCTGTGCATCAATGACAAACCGTTTTTCCTCATTTTCTTCCACGATGTTATAAACACCGGCAGGACAATACCTTTGTGCCGGCTCACCATACACCGCAAAATTTTCTGCCAAGGGAATTTGTGGATCCCGTAATCGAAGATGACAGGGCTGGTCATGCTCATGAGAGACTTTGGCGATATAGACAGAAGAAGACCGATCAAAACTCAACTTTTGATCCGGTTTGGCGTAGTTGATCGGCTGGCATTGACTCACCGGTAGTAATTGAGCATGATCGGCTTGATTATCTCGAATGTGCCACGGCAGACGACCACGGAATATATTCTGATCGATAGAATTAAATAATCCGCCGCCTAAAGGACCAAATTGATGCATCGCTGCACTGCTATTTCTCGCCGCATACAGCTCTTCATGTAACCAAGAATGTTGCAGATTATCGGTAAATGACGTTAAATCAGCGCTTTGAATCTCCTGCAAAAGTGCGGGATAAACCGTTTCTGCTGCCAACATCCCAGATTTCATAGCGGTATGAATCCCTTTCAGTTTCGCACCATTCAACACACCCGCTTCACAGCCAATCAATAGACCTCCGGGAAAAGTCATCTTAGGCAATGCATGATATCCCCCTTTGGTTAAGGTTCTGGCACCGTATGATAACCGTTGCCCACCACGGAGATACCGGGCGATCTCAGGATGATGTTTCATCCGCTGAAATTCATCAAACGGGCTCAAGTAAGCGTTCTTGTAATTCAAGTCAACCACCAGACCGACAGCAACCTGACAATCATCAATAAAATAGAGAAAGCCGCCGCCATTCGCCCGACGATCCAAAGGCCAGCCAAAGTGATGGATCACCTGTCCCAATTGATGACGTTCAGGTTCAATCTGCCAAACTTCCTTTAATCCTAAGCTAAAATGCTGTGTATCAGCATCCCGATCCAGTGCATAACGCTCAAGCAGTTGTTTACCAAGATGTCCCCGGCTTCCTTCCGCGAATAACGTATATTTACCGCGTAACTCGATCCCGGGCATGTGTTGAGATTTGGGTTCTCCCCGGGCGTTTAATCCCATATCCCCCGTGATTACCCCACAAACTTCATCCCGTTCGTTGACGAGCAACTCAGATGCGGTAAACCCGGTGAAAATTTCCACACCAAGTTGTTCAGCCTGACTGGCTAACCACTGACAGAATTTTCCTTGCCGAATCAGATAACTCCCCTGATGATGCATATTCCGGGGCACAAAAAGGTTGGGAATGTGCCAAGACTTATGTTCATCTCTGAGATAAAGCAGTGCTTCCTGCTTTACTTGGGTGATAAGTGGCGCATCTTGCTGTTGCCAGTCGGGAAAAAGCTCATCCAAGGCGCGACTTTCCATAATCGCCCCTGATAAAGCATGAGCCCCGATGTCAGCCCCTTTTTCAATCAGACAAACGTTCAGTTCGTGATTTTCCGCTTGTGCCAGTTGCATCAGACGACAGGCTGCAGATAAACCGGCGGGCCCGCCACCAACAATCACAACATCAAATTCCAGAACTTCTCTCATTGATTTCCCTTACTTCTCATATGATGAATTATTGTGGCCGGCCCAAGTCCCTTACTCCATTTTTTCAATCAGTTCAGGCAGCACATCCATACAGTCTGCAACAAGCACATAGTCCGAGGACTGAAATATCGGCGCATCTGCATCATTGTTGATTGCCACAATCGTTTTGGCATCTTTAACACCAGAGGTATGCTGAATCGCACCGGATATACCGACAGCAATATACAAATCCGGCGCGATCACTTTCCCGGTCTGCCCAATTTGCAGATCATTGGCGGTGAACCCGGCATCTACTGCTGCACGTGTTCCTCCGATCGCAGCACCAAGCTTATCGCCCAGAGTCTCCAACAACGCGAAATTGTGTTCATTGCCCAACCCGCGGCCACCGCCAATCACAATACGTGCCGATGACAATTCCGGACGAGACGATTCAATCTGCTGATGGCTGATTACTTGTGAAAGCTGTACGTCCTCTGTGACCGGAACTTGAACAACGGTAGCAGCACCGCCCATATCAGCACTTGCAGGGAAAGCGGTTGTTCTTATGGTCATCATTTTGATCGGATCAACCGATTGGATCGTGGCGATCGCACTCCCCGAATAAATCGGTTTGCGAAAAATGTCGTCACTCTCGATATCAATCACTTCCGAGATGAAAGAAACATCCAGCAATGCAGCCGCTCTGGGTAAAAAGTTTTTGGAAAATGACGTCGCAGCAGCGACGATATGGGTATAGTCTCTCCCGATACCTGCAATGAGATTGGCAATATTTTCAGCAGATGCCCCAGCATCAGCAACGAGAACCGTCGCCACATTCCCCAACTGAGCCGCTTGCTCAACCACCGACTCACAATGACGACCAACCACGAGTAAATGGATGTCATCACCGATTTGTTTGCCAGCCCCGATCGCATGGAAGGTCGCATCACCTAATTTGAGATGATCGTGCTCTGCAATAATCAAAATAGTCATCAGATTACCCTCGCCTCATGTTTCAATTTACTCACCAGCTCATCCACATTTTCGACGCGAATACCCGCTCGTTGACCGCTCAGCGATGCAACATTAATCAGACGGGTTCGCCGATGCATCGCAACATTCAAGCTCTCTGCGGCAATCGATTCGATGGGTTTTCTGCGGGCTTTCATGACATTGGGAAGCGAAGCGTGACGGGGTTTATTTAACGGTAAGTCAGCAGTCAACACTGCTGGAAGCGTAAGCCGGACAACCTGTTGACCATGGTCGACTTCTCGTGTGACTAGGGCTGAATTAGATTCAAGCTCAATCTTTGAAGCAAACGTTCCCTGAGCAATGCCGAGCAGACCAGCCAACATCTGACCAGTTTGATTATTGTCACTATCCACCGACTGTTTACCGGTAAATACCACTTGCGGCTGCTCTTTCTCGACTATTTTGGCTAATAGCTTCGCAATAATCAGCGGCTCCAAATGATCTTCCGACTCGATATGAATCGCGCGATCTGCCCCCAGAGCGAGTGCCGTTCTCAGTTGTTCCTGACATGGCAGCGTTCCGACAGAAACAGCAACGATTTCTGATATCACCCCAGCTTCTTTATGCTGTATTGCTTCTTCTAATGCAATTTCGCAATAGGGATTCAACACCATTTTGGCATCTGATAAATCAACGTCACGTTGATCACTTAGCACACGAACCGCCAACGACGGATCCGCGACTCGTTTGATTGCTACTAATGCTTTCATATACCTAGCCTTATTCGTGAACTGACTTGCTCAGAGTCCTAATTTTCTGGCGATAATGCCTCTCTGAATATCATTCGATCCGGAGAAAATTCTTGAAGGAACAGCATCCAGTAATAACTGCATGATTCCCATTTCTTTTTCGATTGCGGAACCGCCAAACGTCTGAATGGCATCCAAACCACACTGCACAGCGGATTCAGAGATAACCAATTTGCTCATTGCAATTTCTAACTCGCTATCTTTGCCTTGGTCATAAAGCCAGCCTGCGCGGTACAGCAGTAAACGCGATGTGTCCAGATTGATCTTCATATCAACGATCCGGTTGGATACCGATTGGTTTTGAGCAATCGCCCGACCAAATTGTTTGCGTTCCTGCGCATGAAGAATCACTCTTTCAAGCATTCGCTCCATCGCACCGACGTAATACGCGAACAAGCATCCTTTTTCCCAAATCATCGAATCATAGAACATCGCGCCTCCGGCACCTTCACCGCCGACACGATGAGATTCAGGGACGAAAACATTCTGTAAGTAAACTTCTGACCACAAGCAAGTTCCTAAGCCATCTTTGGCATGGTGACTCCCGACAATCAGTCCTTCAGCATCTTTCGGTACCAAAAAGGCACTCACGCCTAAGAATCCCATTGCCGGATTAGTTTTTGCGTATACCAGGAAGTAGTCCGCGACAGGTGCATTCGAGATAAAGCATTTTTTTCCATTTAAACAATAACCATCCGGAACACGTTCCGCGGTCGATTTCATCCCATAAATATCAGAGCCGGCTTCAGGTTCGGTCGCGGCGTTTGCCATAATGCAAGAGCCGTCAATCAGTCTCGGCAGATAGGTTTGTTTGAGGGTTTCACTGGCAAAACTACTGAAAGGAACCACACAGGCAAATAAGTGAGCAGAAAGCGAGAACGCCAGCCCTAAATCACTACAACCTTTACCCAAAGCTTCGACCATGAGCATGGTTTCCAGTGTTGATAAACCACTCCCCCCATCCGCTTCAGCAATAGGGAGGCTTGCATAGCCAAACTGTGCGGCTTCCTCCCATAACTGACGATCAAAAGCGTGATTAGCCACACGTTCAGCCGCACTAGGTTCTAAGACATCCGATGCAAAACGGAGTGCTGTATCATAAAGCTCTATTTGTTGCTTTGTTAACTCAAAGTTCATGCTTATATCCTTATTCGGAATGAATTACCAAAACGGTGAGGACAACATCCATTAAAATAAGTGCAGCACGATAAAATTACATTTATACTGTCTAAATGTAATTTCAGCTTATGAGATTATTTCTTATTTTCATCAGAGATTGATAGGTGATATTCATCAATCATTTAATTATAAAAACCTAACCTAGCCTGTCCGTCGATATGTCGGTTTAAAACCTGCACTTTATTATTAAATATCAGGAAGCGTCTGAATTTAAATTATTAATATGGTAATCATCATAAACACACATTTTTCGATATAGCTAGTCATACCTGTCATATATTCAGTGTAGCGCACACATTTAGTCATATTTTTAATATATAAATATCAATAGTCATCATTCAATTTATAAATCTTAGTATTTAAATTAGTGTTTTTATTCTATATCAGGCGCAGATAACAATTAATGAACAATTTCATTTCAAATAATTTAAATTTATAGACTATATAATATTTTCATGAAGAAACAATGACACTTATCGAAAAATATATGACCATGTTAAAATAAGAGCCGCCCTTAAAAACACATCGGCGGCCCATTTTTAGAATTGTATAATCCGTTACCTTATTGCTCCGCAGCTATCCGCTAAGTAAGCCGCTCCAACTTGACTAATATCGCGGTTTCAGGGTCCAAAATCGGTAATACAATCCCGACTTCCCGGCACCAAGAACCAGAGACCTCACACCCCGAAAACGTCCATTGCGGCTGAGTATGAACAATATTTTCATAAAATGATGGTTTATCCAGAATAGAGAGCCGGTATGTCGCCTGCTCATCTAAACCGGGAATTCTTAAATTGCCGCTCAAGGCATGGGTCGGCATTGCCAATTGTGCAATCAGCACAACCGCCTCAGACTGATCTGCAGCAACCACGGCTTGAGCCTGATGCGCTTCATCATCCGTCGGAATTCGCCAGTTGGTTCCGGAATGAAGCAAAGGTCGTAAAGATTGATGAAGTGCCACATAACGTGCAAAATTTTCTTTCTCAGTCACATCTTCTTTCACAGGGTCAAGTTCGATACCCATATGACCGAACAGCGCGGTCAACCCACGAAATTCAATGCTGTGACGTCGACGCGTACTGTGACAATGACCAGTCCCGATATGGCTACCCATCACTTCAGGTGGAAAAAAGTAGCTCATACCACGCTGAATTCGTTGCCGCTCCAATGCATCATTATTATCGGACGGCCAGAATCGATCCGTACGTTTGAGGATTTCATAATCAATACGTCCCCCACCGGAAGCACAAGATTCGATGCTCACATGAGGAAATTGCGCCCGTAACTGATCCACCAACGCATAAAATTGCTCGGTCTGCCGAACGCCCGATGCTCTTCCCTGATGTCCGGGTTGAACAATTTCGCGATTCATATCCCATTTAATATAAGCAATATTATATTGACTCAAAAAATAACACAGCCTTTGATATAAATAATTAAATGCATCGCTATTTTGTAAATCAATCGCGTACTGATTCCTTCCCGTCGGCTGATCGTATCCCTCGACCGCCAATAACCAATCGGGATGAGTTCGGTAAAGCTCAGAATTTTTATTGATCATTTCCGGTTCAAACCAAAGGCCAAATTCCATTCCTAACTGATTGACATGCTCGATAATCGGTTCAAGACCATCGGGATATTTATTTTCATCTAAAAACCAGTCTCCCAATGCAGCTGTATCATCATTGCGTGCCCTGAACCAACCATCATCAATAATAAAACGCTCGACGCCTAATTTTACGGCCTGAGTTGCCATTGACATAATATATTCAGGCTCATGATTGAAATAGATGCCTTCCCATGTATTGAGATGAACAGGCCGAGGTTTTGCAATAAAATCAGGTGAATATATTGAATGACGGACATGGGCGTGGAACTGTTGACTCATCCCGTTTAATCCTTGATCACTGTAACTCGCATACAACCATGGCGTCGTCAGACTTTCTCCCTCTTCCAGCGTCACTTCACCCGGTAAATAGATCACTTCAGCCTGCATATAGCGCCGGCCATCTGCTTTCACATCGACACGGAGTCGATGATTACCGCTCCATGCAAAGTGAAATCCCCAGACATCGCCATGCAATTCATCAAAATGCGGTGAACCGGCAACCAGTGCCGGATAGTGCTCATGAGAGGTTCGCCCGCGCCGATTTTCTTGCTGGTAACCACCTTGAAGCAATGGCTGGCGCTCCGTCTGAAACTCTTTCACCCAACGTCCGTAGAATGTCATCAGCTCTTTCGCTCTCGCGGGTAATGGCAATGTATTGGCAAAACGATTGACCTGATACGTGCCAGACTTGATATTCGTTAGTTGATGGCGAGTTTTCACCACATCATGTTCATCGAGATGGATTTCCGTGCTCAGACGCAAGCCTGCCAACGGATCCTCACTTTCAAGATGCAGTGTCTGTCCTTTTAACGCTTTCTCTTCCCCCTGCGACGTCTGTCCCTGTAAAAAATTCTCTTTTAACGTCTGTCCTTTCTGCACTTTTTTCAGGGTAAAAACCGGAGACCAGTCTTGACCATTGCGATGTCCTTCGAGACCAGGACTACTGAACACCCCACGCCCCAATTCAGGTGACAGGGTCATCGCAACATCCGTATCCAGACGGCCATAAGGGATAGGACGATACAAAGACGAGCGGCAACGCTCGATATCACCGCTCACCTTATTTCCCCAATACAGTATTTCTGCAAACTCTCCCAACTCAATCATTAACTGAGTCTGCTTGCCGGTTAATTCAATCAGTTCTCGCTCTTTCATCACTAATCACTCTTTCGTTTTGTTAGCGCGGTGTGTTGTCACATCAGGCAAATCATCGTTGTGAACAAATTAATGAACTCTGGCATGGTCAGCAAATCATGTTCAGCGCATATATCACAAAATCTTACTTTTCCGGATAATATGACAGAATTATCAAACCATATGATGGACTTTAATCACTCGGAAATCATAATATATCTTGATGATATTACTTACAGTACAAACGCATCTGGTGTGTTGAATCCACGATGTCATCACCCCTTACTTTTAAGCACTCGGGGATGGCCTGTTTATACAGATAAAGATGTTCTTACAGATACGGAGATAACAGCATGGATGAACCATTCATCCACTTACCGGACAATCACAATACTCCGGCAGAACCTGATCATCATGGTCCATTGCTTGACGGTGAAGCAGAATTAAGTTTTGAGCTGCGTCAGCCCTTTTATATGAAGGAATATCACTGGCACCAGCAAATCGAAGTGAATATTGTTTATCAGGGGGCATTAGCGTATACGTTCAATCATACCAATGTATTGATAGAAAACGGTCAAATGGCTGTATTCTGGGCTGTCACTCCGCACCGGGTTAAGCAAACCAGTGATAATGCTCTCATGGGAATTATCAATATTCCTCTCAACATGTTTTTAAGCTGGCCACTGCCTCAGGAATTTGTGCAACAGGTCATGAATGGCGGTGTAATCTCTGCTTGTCATACTGACGTCGTCAGTTTTGCAGAGAACCAACGCTGGATGGGGGCGTATCGGGAAGGGCATGCGGTTCGTAATCAAATTGTTCAAGAAGAAATCTTCTTAATGCTGCGCCGGCTTTGCTCCTATGACTATCATGTTGAAATGTTTAATTTCATGCGGGAGACCCCATTCCGTCACACCAATTACACCGGCTATAAAAATGTTCAGTTGATGCTTGATTATATTGCAAATAACCACAACAAGGATATTAAGGTTGAAGATATCGCATCTCATGTAAAACTCCATCCCAAATATGCCATGAGTCTATTTAAAAATATGCTCAGTGTTTCCATCAAACAATACTTAATTATTATGCGTATCAATCATGCCAAAGTGTTACTCGGCAATACCCGTCACCCGATTAAAAATATTGCGACCCATAGTGGTTTTAAACATCCTAGCTCGTTTTTTGCAGCATTCAGAAACCATACCGGAATGACTCCACAAGCATTTCGAGAGCAAAGTCAGCAGCAAACTGTATTGTAATTGATTCAGGTAAATACTCAGACGTTGAAGCGTAACAGACCAAAAAATGCCAATCACACGGGGAATAGATCAATCAGGGGAAATAAGAAAAACTGGAGCGGGCAGCGGGAATCGAACCCGCATCATCAGCTTGGAAGGCTGAGGTAATAGCCATTATACGATGCCCGCATATCGGCTTGAGGTCGATAAGATGCCATAACTAAAAAAAAAGAAAAGCGCTTTTTATCTAAAAACCGTTTGTTTGTACACTTCATCAGCAAATCAATATCAATCGGTTAGCAAATAACCATAAAAATAGTGATTTTAATATTGACCACTGGTCGGACTGCAAAAGTTTCCGCACCGCGATCATTTGACTACAATAACACTGAGTACCATAGTGTGATATACACCATCATCGATAGGAGGAGGTGCAATATGAACATTCGCGATCGTATTGAATCACTTGAGCAGCAGATCTATGTTGCTTGCTCCGAAGGTGATTACCAAGCCGTCAATCATCTGGAACAACAATTAGAACATTTGCAGGGCATCGTAGAACATTCAATGAATGATGAAAGCCCATATGCACTGGAAGGCAAAGACTTCTTAGATGATGACTGGCGGTAATCACAGAAGGATCGACTTTGGCACGATGATATGCCCGAATAGTGCATGCTGTTTGGGCATATTTATGTGCACGCCACTCGGGTTATGACAATGCCACAGACTTGATCTGTGCCCACACAGACATACCGGACGATAACCCCAACTCAGATGCTGATCTCATCGTAATCTTTGCCAGCAAACGATGATGACTGGACAACGCCAGTACCACAACCACCTGCCCTTGCTGCGCTTTGCGATGGTCAATATCGACAATCACAGCCGGCAGGCGATTGAGCATTGTGGTTTGTTCCGGCTCATACAGCGCAATACTGACATCAGAAGCCAACACCCGGCAGCGATACAGCTCGTCTTTCTCCCCGATGTGTCCGGGCGCCCAAATAGTGACACCGTCACTATCAAGTTGAGTGATCCGATCAGGATGATGGTCAACAACCCGGGTATCAAAAATACTGCCCAGCTCCTCACCAAATATATCCTGATAACTGGGATCGGACATCACAACCTCAGCTTGGTCACTGACAATCACTCGTCCGTTTTGGAACAACACCACATGGTCGGCTAAACGGGCCAGTTCCCGAACCGAATGTGTCACATAAATCACCGGAATGGACAGCTCCTGATGAATTTTTTCCAAATACGGTAGGATCTCAGATTTCAGTTTGACATCCAGCGCAGATAACGGCTCATCCATCAATAACAATTTAGGACAGGTCAGCAACGCCCGCGCAATCGCAATACGCTGTTTTTCTCCCCCTGAGAGTTGATGAACCGAGCGATCCAACAAATGACTCACACCGATAAAGCGACAGATACTGTCAACGGAGATCCGCCGTTTACTGGCCGGAATTCGCCGATAACCGTATTCCAGATTCTGCTGAACGGATAAATGCGGAAATAATCCGGCTTCCTGAAACACATAACCAATGTCACGCCGATATGTCGGGAGAAAGACCCCTAGCTCAGAACACTGCCACAGCTCATCACCGACCTGCAATTTGCCGCGTTCAGGATTTTCCAATCCGGCAATCGCTCGCAGACATGTGGTTTTTCCAGAACCGGAAGGCCCAAATAACACCGTAATGCCAGAAGCGGGTAACGTTAAATCAACCGCTAAAGAGAAATCAGGATAAGTGATGGCGAATGTCGCATGGATAATGCTCAAAAACTTACCTCTCCGAATAACGATAGCGATGATTCAACCAATACATCACTAACAAGGCAATAAAAGAAAAGGCAACCAGACTGCCGGCAAGTAAATGCGCTTTACCGAATTCAAGCGCTTCAACGTAGTTGTATATCTCAACCGACATGACCCGAGTTTTGCCGGGAATATTACCACCAATCATCAAGACAACGCCGAACTCGCCCAGTGAATGACAAAACCCCATAATGGCTGCCGAAAAAATTCCCGGCCAAGCCAACGGCAGAATCACAGAACAGAAACGATCCCACGGAGAGGCTCTGAGCGTTGCCGCAACTTCAATCGGTAATTTACCAATCGCGAGAAAAGCATTTTTCAAAGGTTGTAAGACGAATGGAAAAGAATGGATCGTACAAGCAACCGCAATCCCGGTAAAAGAAAAGGGTAATTGCCCAAGATGGAGCTGCTGCAATAACTGACCAATCATGCCTTGAGGCGAAAAGACAAGTAACAGATAAAAACCCAGTACCGTCGGTGGTAACACCATTGGCAGGGAACAAATTGCCTCAATAACGCCTTTATAGCGGCATTTAGAAACACACAGCCACCACGCAACCGGAATCCCAAGTACCAGCAAACTGAAAGTAACGACCCCGGCTAGTTTTAAGGTGGTCAGCACAACAACGCTGTCAATTTCCATCCATCTACCTTTATATTCACTTACCGATACCCATAACTCTGGATGATGCGCTGCGCTCTGTCCGTCTTCAGATAATTCAGAAATGCCTGCGCGGCCTCATTGGTCTGTCCGGCTGGTAACACCACCGCATCTTGCCGGATTGGTGCATAATCTTCACGCGGAACTTCCCAGTAAGAGCCGGATTGATACTGATGGTTCTGATAAACCTGAGATTTCGCCACAAACCCCAGCTCTGCATTTCCGGTGACGACAAACTGGAATGTGGGATTTAATCCTTTACCCTGCACGATTTTGTCCTGAATTTTCGTATACAGACCCATTTTTTCAAGCACCTGTTGCGCAGCAAGCCCATACGGTGCCAATTGCGGATTCGCCATCGCGAGATGTGTATATTCTCCGCTCAGTAAACGCTCTTTCACCGCAATGTTCGGCTGTGCCGACCATAAGACTAACGTGCCGCGCGCGTATGTAAATTGATCATGCGCCTGCCGATCTTGGACCAGTTTGGTCGGGCGGGCAGTATCGGCAGCAAAAAACAGATCAAAAGGTGCCCCCTGCGTGATCTGAACATATAACTGCCCGGTCGCACCAGTTGAAATTTCGATATGGTGTGGAGACTGTGATTCAAAATCCTGACTCAGTGCTATCATTGGCCGGTAAAAATTATTCGCAACCGCAAATAAGGCGTCTGCTGACCAACAAGACGCGCTTAATAACAATCCACTCACCAACATGATAAAACGAACGTTCATACTTATATCCCTAGTCGATAGATGACGATGACTCAACCTATTGAATATTCATCAATCGCATCAGAATATACCCAAGTCACCCTAAGATGAAGTTCCAACAGAAATTATTCAGACAATCATTCCCTAGGCGGTGTCAGCAATGTACCGCAGCAACCAAGAGATGAGCAAAAATAGTGGATTGAAAAATTTAAGAAATATGGCGGGAAATAAGAGAAGAACCCTGATACTCAAACCACATCTGATATATTCAGGCTTTCGATACGCTTGTCATATTTGATCTTATACATTGATTCGTCGGCATGAGACAGTAGCCCTTGTTTATTTGACGCATCATCCGGAAAACAACTCATCCCGATACTGACACCAACAGAAATTTGGATGTCGTTCACCGAAATCGGTTGAGAGATCTCTTCTGACAACAGCTGAATTCTGGCCTCGATACAACCGACATTTTCCAGTAAATCCAAACAAATCACAAACTCATCACCACCAATGCGCCCGGCAAAATCAGGGGCTTGGATGTGATGATGAATGCGTTCGCCAATGCTGCGGATCAATTCATCACCAATTTCGTGCCCGTAATTATCATTCACCTGTTTAAATTTATCCAAATCTAAAAATAAGACCACCACTCTCATTCCAGAACGACTCGCTTTGAGTAAAGCTCGTTCCAAATGTTCCTCAAAAGCCCGCCGATTGAACAATCCGGTCAGATAGTCATGTTCAGACAAGAAAAGCAACCGCTCTTTTTGCGCTTTTAACTCCTCGGTTTGTCGATGAACTTCCGTTTGCAAATCATCCCGGGACACCATTGTTTTTCTCAGTGCACTTTTCATCTGGTGGAATAATTCCGCCAGCGCAACAAATTCAGAGTCTAAATGGTTTGTCTCGATCTGACTGCTCAATTTGCCTTGCGAGAGTTCATGAAAACCATGTTTCAGAGCCTTAAAGCCAGACTGGAAATGTCGATAAATTTGCAAAGCGAAACCCCAGACAAACGCAGAAAAAATCAGTAAATTCGAGGCAGCCAGTATCAATGTGAGCTGTTGATTCTCACGGCTTTGATTCAACTTTTTCCGTTGCAAGTCGAGCAGGTCTTCCGTCATATTCTGCACCAACATATTGTATCGGGCATGGAGTAAATCCCGGCCTGACATCTTCCCTTCCATTTGCATGGCAACCTGACCGAATTTGCTTTCCTGAGCAATCAACACCGATAAATTTTCATTCATCCGGATCATATTTCTCGTATGATGATCCGAATAAGCAAACTGATCTAATTTTTCCGATAGCCGTTGCTGTGCAGCAGAAACCTGCTTCAGCATATCGGCATCTTCATATTGTAAGAATCCCCATAACTGGCTACGCAGTGAATCAATACTCAACTGAATCTGCATGATGGACTCTAAATTATTCCGGGTCTGTTGCTGCTCTTTGGCTAAGCTCCAGAGTGAAAAAACAATCAACCCAAACAGGAGTAAAGTCGTGATTAATAGCAGCAGGAGTTTTCGTGAGATTGAACGGATCATGGTAAGATACCCTGTTTATCCCGTAACCGTTCTAACGTATCTGACGCCAGCATTTTGCGGTAATCCGGCAATGAGCCATTCACAATACCGGTATCAATGGCCCAGCGTGCCTGTAACTGCAGATTTGATAACAATGCATTACCTAACGAAAGCCGGAAAACATAGTATTTCCACGTACTTTCCAGCTGAATTTTCTCGATATTAAGTGCTTTACCGACAATACTTCGGGACGATTCAGGATGTTGATGAATCCAATCGATCGTCTCTGCCAGTGCTTGCAACAAACGTTGATGGGGCTCTTGTTTTTGAATATAAGATGAATGCATCATCAAAAGATTGAATGAGAGTTGATACACACCACTCAGACTTAAATCAACCAGTGGCACGGCTGATTGTGACACCGCCTGATAACCATATGGTTCCCATACGGATATCGCATCAACCTGCCCCTCAAACAACGCCGCGGTAAGCGCTTGTGGCTTTAAATAAACTTTTTTAATCTGATCACTGGTAAGATTATGAGCCAGTAACAATGCATCCAGATAAAACTCTGAAGCACTTGCTTTAACTACGCCCACAGTTTTACCAATCAAGTCACTCATCTGACGAACACCAGTACGTTGTAATGACAACAGTTTCAAGTCATTGTCTGACTGCACAAAACTACTCAGAACCATAAAATCTTGGCGTTTAAAACTCTCAAACATTACCACAGACTCTGAAGCCGTGGCATAATCCACCGCACCTGAAAATAGTTCACGAATACAGGCAACACCGCCATAACAAGGAACAAACGTCACATCTAACCCATGTTTGGCAAATATGCCTAACTGCTTTGCAACCAGAAATGGCGAAGACAACGGTGTCTGAGACACAGCAATATAAATATGCTCTTTAGACTCTTGTGCCAACATTGTTTGTTCTCTATGCACCCCAAATAAAAACATAGAGAAACCAACTACTAGTATGATTAACAATCCGATCCATCTAAGAAAAGTAAAACGTGTGATCATCTATCCATCATCCATATTCCTCCACACCTATATTAAGGTTCAGGAGCAGCATATGATGCCGACACTTTATCCTGATTTAACCTGAAACTGAGACATCAAATGACGTAAATCAGATGCCTGTACCGATAGATCTTCACTGGCTCGTTTTGTTTCATCCGTGCTCATCAGTACCGACTGCCCGGAATCTCTGATATGCACCATACTACGGCTGATCTGTTCAGCCGCAACCGATTGTTGTTCACTTGCAGTTGCAATCTGAATATTGGCTTCATTCAATTCGATAAGCGACTGATCAATAAAATTCATTTGCTTTCTGATGTCCTGAATCAATGTTGAAGACTGTCCAATTTGCTCACCGCTGACCTGAATGGCACTGACTGCGGAGTCGGTGTTAGCCACCAATGATTCAATTAATGAGTCGATTTCTTGAGTCGCTTCCTGACTGCGGGATGCCAGAACTCGGACTTCATCGGCAACGACAGCAAACCCCCGCCCTTGCTCACCCGCTCTTGCAGCTTCAATCGACGCATTCAAAGCCAGTAAGTTTGTTTGTTCTGCAATGGCATTCACGACAGACACAAAATTCTGAATCTTCGTCGTGCCCGATTGTAAATTGCTGATCAATGCCTGCGAGTTCTCAGCGCTTTTCACCAAATTTTCCGCAAGACGACTGGTTTCTTCAATCATCCGGCATCCATCTTTCACATAAGTTTCAGCTCGCTGACTGGATGTGGAAGCTTCTTCGGCATTGGCTGCAACTTGTGTAATTGTCGCAGCCATTTCAGTCATAGCACTCGCAACCTGTTCTGTATTCTGCTGCTGCTCATCAACCGATTGTCGATTACTACTGGCAACGGTTGCCAACTCAACTACCGAGGTCGCAATCGAATAACTACTACTCATCACTGACGACACAATATTGCCCAAAGAATTCGACATCGTCTGCATCGCCCCTAATAAGCGCCCGACTTCGTCACGACGATCCACTTGCACATCAAGATCAAAATTCCCTTGAGCCATCTGCTCGGCAACCGTACAAGCATAAGACAAAGAATGAACTAATTGACGACTGATAAACAAACCAATCAACAACCCGATCGATAGCGCGATAGCCACTAATAAAACCATCCCCCATATTGCCTGCTGCTCTTCGAGCTCCGTTTGCATAAGCGATGATTCGGTGAGTTTTTTCAACTTCGGCCAGAAGCGAACCAAGCTCCTGATTCTGAGCTGTTTGCTGCGCTTCCAGTTGCTGTGCTTTTTCAGATAATATCTGACTGTTTTGATGTTCAATAATGGCCTGAAGAATCTCTGCGGCAGAGTCTTCATAGCGCCGATGATGAACAATCACGGCGTTCAAATGCTGCAATAATCGTTGCTCTTTCTCAAGCACTTCATTTTTATGAAATTGCAACATCCCTTTGAGGTTGGACTGTGCTTGCTGAACTTCCTGATCAAAGGTCTGTGAAACAAGGCTAAAGTTTTGTTGTAGGCGTTGTAATTCTTCTGCATCAACATCCACAGAAAAATCCGCAGCTCGCAATGCCTTCTCAACAATCAACGCGCTTTGTAACTGTTTCACTGTGGCATCACTGACAAGTTGAATCAAAGGTATGTGTTCATGAGCAATCCCTTTGACCTCTTCAGCAACTCGATTCATCTTAAATAGGCTGAAAGAAGAAAGGATAATGGTTAGTATTAGCATCGTACCGACAAGAAAGACCATCTTGACAGTAATAGACTGATTCTTTATCCATTGCATAATAAAACCCGGCCAACTGTAAATGTTTATAATATTCATCGGTCAGACGTATTCATACATAGGCTGTACAATCACGTCACAACTAACTCATTTAATTTAAGTGTATAGGGCTACTGCGTAATTGCTCAGATTTTTTTGGCAATACACCATAAAATAGGCCTGCATATATGCTTAAAGCCTGAAAAAACAATAGTTAATCTCACTCAAAAATATAAAAACGATCTTATAAGAACGATCCTGACTCAGCCAAAGATTCACTCCGAAGCCCAATCCCTCGTAAAACCATATCAACGACAAATTGCGTGGCATCATCAAACTCTTGATCATTGAGGGGGCGCTTTTTAATCAGGAGAATTTCTGTGTCACAATCGGCATAAAATTGAGTCGTTCCCCAAATCATAAATAACAGATACAGTGGTTCAATGGGTCGGATTAAACCACGTTCAATCCATATTTGGATGATTGTGGCTGTTTTCTCCGTCCATTTCACCATCGGTAATTGCATGGCGTTCTGGATATGTTGTGCGCCATTGATCAACTCCAACGCAAAAATTTTTGACTCTTTCGGATGAGTGCGGCTATAACGCATTTTCCCGCGGATATAGTGTTCAATTACTTCATCTGGCGGTTGTTCTAAAGCAGCTTCGGAGAACCCTTGATTCCAGAGGTTGAGAATATCTTCCAACACGGCCAGATACAGCCCTTTTTTGGAACGAAAGTAGTAAAGAATATTCGCCTTCGGCAAATTAACCCGATCAGCAATAGCCTGAACGGATGTACCTTTATAACCATGTTTGACAAATTCATCTGCAGCAGCCTGAAGAATCAGTGCTTCATTGCGCTGACGAATCACACCTGTCTGAGCTTTACGCGACGACATTTGTTTCATATGAAGCAGAGTCCCTTTATTGAGATATGAATTGAGTTGGTACCTTATTCCCTATCCTCTTCATTGCTGTCAAGTTTTCTCTAATTTTTTTACATTACAGGGACAGACACTTTTACAGTCTCGATCCTTTCAGTTACAAGGACAGACAGTTACAAGGACAGACGTTTTTAGATTTGGTTTGCAAGGACACACACTTGTAGTAACCGATATCACAACTCCTCCTTCTGGTATCCCGTCAAGTTCGATGCGGGTCAATTAAAATCACCTCAATATTTTATCTGGATATGATCCACACATTGATAATAAAATCAGCTACAGTTGAACAGTTGGTCAAATTTTTGCATTACGCCAGCTGATATGTTGCAGGGAATGAATTGAATATGACAAAAATACCACTCTTGGAACTCTGGAATGTCAGTAAGTTTTTTCCGGGGGTTGTGGCAAATGATCAGGTGAATTTGAAACTTCATGCAGGCGAAATTCTAGCCTTGTTGGGTGAAAATGGTGCAGGAAAATCTACCCTTGTCAAAATGATATACGGTGTCACACGTCCCAGCCAAGGATCGATCTTATGGGATAATCATGAAGTTGAAATCCATTCCCCTAATCAAGCCAGAGCAATGGGAATTGGCATGGTTTTCCAACATTTTTCAGTGTTTGAAACACTGACTGTGTTGGAAAATATCGAACTGGGTCTCGATCGAGAATTCCTCCACAAAATTGACAACCTGAAACAGAAAGTATTGGAAATCAGCCAGCGTTACGATCTGCAAGTTGATCCGGATCGCTATGTGCATCATCTCAGTATCGGAGAGCGTCAACGATTGGAGATATTACGCTGCCTCATTCAGGATATTCGCTTATTGATTCTTGATGAGCCAACATCAGTTCTGACGCCTCAGGAGGTTGCCGGATTATTTCGTGTGCTGCGCAAGTTGGCCAGTGAAGGTTGTAGTATTTTATTTATCAGCCACAAACTCAAAGAAGTCACGGCACTGTGTGATCGGGCTGTGATCCTGCGTGGTGGCAAAGTCACTGGAGAATGTATTCCTGCGCAAGAAACCCCGAATTCAATTGCTCGCATGATGGTTGGCAGTGATGCCGAACTCTCAGAAAGCTATCCAAAATCTTTGGGGGGACAGACGCTTTTACAGACTAATGCGCTGACTTTATCACCAACCCACCCGTTTGGTTGTGGCCTGACGAATGTCAACCTGTCGATGCAAAGTGGCGAGATTCTCGGCATTGCGGGTGTGGCTGGGAATGGTCAGGAAGACCTGTTGGAGGCGTTAAGCGGAGAAGATCACCGTACGCCGAAAGAAAGTATTTTCTTTCATAGTCAACCTGTCGGACATTTAGATGCAGGCGCCAGACGCGCCCTTG
Source organism: Vibrio rubrogenes (assembly GCF_059641415.1). NCBI lineage: Bacteria > Pseudomonadati > Pseudomonadota > Gammaproteobacteria > Vibrionales > Vibrionaceae > Vibrio > Vibrio rubrogenes. Next base: position 45,228 of record NZ_JCARSY010000013.1, on the reverse strand, counting down.
GTATGGCGTATGTACCGACCAACCGTTTAGGCCAGGGAGCCGTACCGGATATGACACTGGAAGAAAATACCTTACTCACACATACCGCGGAACTCACCCGTTTCGGCTTTATTCAACAAAAGATGATGCAAACCCTCGCCCGCAAACTCATCCGGGATAATCAGGTTAAATGTCGCAATGAACGAGCTCAGGCCAAGAGCCTCTCCGGCGGTAATCTACAGAAATTTATTATTGGCCGTGAAGTGAATCAACAACCAACTATTTTGATTTGCGCCCACCCGACTTGGGGTGTTGATATCGGTGCAGCCAGTGCTATTCATCGTCAATTGATCGCTTTGAGAGATGCAGGGACTGCCATTATCGTCATCTCGGAAGATATCGATGAGCTGTTCGTCATTAGTGATCGTCTTGCTGCCATTTATGAAGGGCAAGTGTCTCCCATCGTCAAAACCAGTGAAACCAATATCGAGCAAATCGGGCAGTGGATTGCCGGTGGCTTTTTAAAGGATGAGGAGCTCTCTCATGCTTAAAGTTCAACCGCGCATCGAAAGTTCACGCATGATGGCATGGTTTTCTCCGCTCATTGCCATTTCACTGACATTACTGATTTCCAGTCTGATGTTATTCTGGCTGCATGTCAGCCCCGTCAAAGCTTTCAACGTGTTCTTACTGCAACCTTTCAGCGACAGTTACAATCTCGGTGAGTTGATGGTGAAAGCGACACCTTTGTTACTCTGTGCCGTCGGTCTGGCAATCTGCTATCGGGCAAATATCTGGAATATTGGTGCAGAGGGACAACTGTTAATCGGTGCCGTCGCCAGCAGTGCTGTAGCCGTTCATGCCGGAGAAGATGCTGGTGCGACAATGTTAGTGCTCGTCTTATTGACTGGTATTATTGCGGGCATGTGCTGGGCTGCAATCCCCACATTATTTAACCGTCTGTTCCATACTAATATTATTCTGACCACTATCATGCTCAACTATATTGGCCTGTATGTTCTGCTTTGGGCCGTTCATGGACCACTGAGCGATCCGGATGGTTTTGGCTTCCCTGAATCGATTATGTTCCCTGATGGGGTGACGTTACCCCTCTTGTTTGAAAGTGGACGCGCATCGGTCAGTATTATTGCTGCAATGCTGATTGCTTTCATCACCGCAATCGTTCTGTTCAAAACATTGCCGGGATTTAAAATCCGCGTCTTCGGTGAAGATACTTCCGCAGCACAGTATGCCGGATTTAACCGGCATAAAATTGTCTGGGGCGTCATGCTATTTGCCGGTGCATTAGCCGGATTCGCCGGTGCGGCTGAAGTAACGGGGCCGATTGGGCAGTTGATCCCTTCTGTCTCTCCCGGATATGGCTATGCCGCGATTATTGTCGCTTATCTGGGCAGACTGCATCCGGTCGGTATTATTGTGTCATCTTTCTTCATGGGCGCCTTATACATGGGGAGCGATCTCGCTCAAATCGAGTTAGGTCTGCCGACCGCAGTAACCGGTCTCTTTCAGGGCATTCTGTTGTTCTCTCTGCTCGCGTGCGATTTCCTGATTCATTATCAAATTAAAGTGCGCAAAAAAAGACCAACGACTACAGTGCCTGTCCCTGTAATGGCACCGGCTTTAGCGCTCAATGAGACAGATTCCTCTCACATCAGCCACCAGAAAAATGACAACGGAGCGGCATAATGGACATACTTTTCATCCAGCAAATATTGATTGCTGCCTTAAAAACAGGAACCCCATTACTGCTCATTGCATTGGGAGAGCTGGTCTGTGAAAAATCAGGCGTCCTGAATCTCGGTCAGGAGGGGATGATGCTCATGGGGGCCATGGCGGGTTTTGCCGGTGCCTATTTCAGTGGGAGTCTCGCCTTGGGATTGCTCATTGCAATGTTTGCCGGCACCATGATGGCTCTGTTGTTTGCCATACTGACTCAGACCCTGAATACCAATCAGGTCGCAACTGGTTTAGCCTTGACGATTTTCGGTACCGGGCTGAGCGCATTTCTCGGTAGTCAATTGGTGGGGAATACGATTGAAGGATTTCAGAAGCTAGCCATTCCCGGACTCAGCCAGATCCCCTTTATCGGCCCGATCCTATTTCAACACGATTTATTGGTCTACCTCAGTTTTCTCATTGTCGGTCTGACTTGGTGGATCATGCACCGGACGCGCTTAGGCCTGACCATTCGTGCTGTGGGAGAAAATCCACATGCTGCGAATGCACTGGGGATTCATGTCATTCGTCTTCGCTATGGTGTCATCGCATTTGGTGGTGCGATGGCCGGACTTGCCGGTGCTTACATGTCATTGGCTTACACCCCGATGTGGATGGAAAATATGACCGCAGGCCGAGGGTGGATCGCACTCGCACTGGTCGTTTTTGCGTCTTGGCGAATCGGCTACCTGATGCTCGGAGCCTACTTGTTTGGATGCAGTTCAATCATGCATTTAGTGATGCAGGGATTGGGCATTGATATTTCGCCCAATTTATTAGCGATGATTCCCTATCTGGCGACAGTGATTGTCATGGTTCTGATTAGTTCTGATGCGTTACGCCAAAAATTGGCAACCCCGATGAGTCTGGGAAAACCATTTGATCCAAAACTACATTCATAGCCAGATGGTTCCGCCATCCAAACACCCATTATGGTGCAATTTTTGCACCATAATGGGTGTTTAAAGCACAGAGATTCCATCATGAGTTCGCATGTGAATCCATTGTTGATCAATTTTAAACGGTTCCATCGATAATCAAACTAAATTAAACCATGCTGAGATTTGATTTTGCCAAAATACAACCATGTGGTCAGTTTTTTGCAAGTCAGCATTTTATCAACGGTTTGGCAAAATCGTTCTTGATAAAAACAGACTCTCACCGTGAATGTCTACGCCCAATGAGTAATCACAACAATCAATAAAATGATGAAATGGAGTATTTCATGAAAATAAATCAGTGGTTGTCCGTCGCAGCATTGTCGCTGTCAACGTTGTTCTCCACTTCTACACTTGCCAAAGAACCTCTTAAAGTCGGATTTGTTTATGTCGGCCCGGTTGGTGACCATGGTTGGAGTTATGAACACGATCAGGCTCGCCAAGAAATGGAAGCCCACTTCAAAGGTCAGGTCAAAACAACATTTGTTGAAAATGTTTCCGAAGGCGCTGATGCAGAACGCGTCATTACTCAATTGGCAAAAGCGGGCAATGACATTATTTTCACCACCTCTTTTGGATTTATGAATCCAACGCTCAAAGTTGCCAAACGTTTTCCTAAAGTTGTGTTTGAACATGCCACTGGCTATAAGCGCAGCAAAAATGTGGGCACTTATGCTCTGCGCACTTATGAAAGCCGTTATGTCTCTGGTGTCGCTGCGGGGATGACGACCAAATCGAATGTGATCGGCTATATTGCAACCTTCCCGATTCCAGAAGTGATTCGAGATATCAACGCTGTTTATCTCGGAGCAAAAAGCGTCAATCCGGATGTGAAAATTAAAATTGTCTGGGTCAACACTTGGTACGATCCCGGCAAAGAATCTGATGCAGCAAATGCATTGATCGATCAAGGTGTTGACGTTATGTTGCAGCATACGGATAGTCCCGCACCATTGATTGCCGCAGAGAAACGGGGTGTAATGGGGATTGGACAATCATCAGACATGCAGCACTTTGCACCCAAGTCACACATGTTCTCAGTGAGAGATTATTGGGCACCTTATTACATTAAAACCGTTCAAGAAGTGATGGACGGAACGTGGAAGTCTACGGATTACTGGGGAGGACTTAAAGATGATGTCATTCATATTACCTCCGTCAATCAGTCCTTACCGGCTGACGTCAAGACAGCGATCCAAAACACTCAGGACAAAATCAAATCCGGTGCGATTGTCCCGTTTGCTGGTCCGTTAAAAGACAATCAGGGTCATCTGAAAGTTGCAGCAGGAAGCGCAGCGTCAGATAAAGAGCTGGTCGGTATGCATTGGTATGTTGAAGGAATTGACGCCAGCATTCCAAAATAATGTCTTCACTCACTTCGTTCTCTACACGAGTACGAAGTGAGTTTTTTTTCCGACATAATTTGACCAGATGGACAGCTTTTTTCAGGGAAGAAAAACTATGCTCGAAGTGATGATCAACAACCAAATCGTCAGTATTCCTTCGATATCAGCCGATATGATGCTACTGACTTATCTCAGAGAACACCGTGCATTAAAAGGAACGAAAGAAGGCTGTGCCAGTGGTGACTGTGGTGCATGTACCGTGGTGATGGTTGACCAAGATGAGCACTATGCACTGCGTTACCGTCAGATCAATGCATGTATTACCCCGTTACATGCTGTACACGGAAAACAGATCATAACGGTAGAGTCCCTTAAACAGGGGGAACAACTTCACCCGGTTCAGCAAGCTGTCATCAACCGGCATGGCAGTCAGTGCGGGTTCTGTACCCCCGGTTTTGTTATGTCGCTCTACGCGCTCTCGAAACAGAAAAACCGACCAGAGAATCCCGCAGATTTTCTAGCCGGCAACCTATGCCGCTGCACCGGATATGGGCCGCTCATTGAAGCCGCCCATGATATCGTTCAAACCGACATCACCGATCCCCTTGATGCTCATCGACAAACAGTTCAACACTGGTTCGCTCAGGTACCACCACTCCAGTCCGAGCACTATTTTATGCCGGAGACTCGTCAGGAATTAGCCAAGCTACGTCAAACTCATCCAACAGCAAAATTAATCGCCGGCGGGACCGATCTCTCTTTGGAAGTGACGCAACGTTATCACTCTCTCCCCTTGTTGATCGATGTATCCAAAGTCGATGATCTGCTCACCATCACGGAAACCGGCGATGGTTGGCGGTTGGGGGCTGCGGTCCCGATGTATCGTGTCCATCAATTTATGCAACAACACTTCCCATCAACCGATGAAATTATTGAACGCTTAGGGAGTATTACCATCCGCCATCGTGCTACGTTGGGCGGTAGTCTGGGTCATGCTTCGCCTATCGGCGATATTGCCCCTTTACTGATCAGCTTAAATGGTCAGATTGAAGTAGATAATGGCAAACAGCGCATCCGATATGCTCCCGAAGATTATATTACCGGTTATCGTCAAACCCGGTTGCAAAATGATGAATGGATCAGTGCAATCTATCTCCCCCAAATAAAGAAACAGCAGCGACATGCAATCTATAAAGTCAGCAAGCGTTATGAAGACGATATTGCCACCGTTGTCCTCGCCTTAAATTTCACGTTTGATGATCAGCGACATATCAGTCACTGCATTATCGCGGCCGGAGGCGTTGCGGAAAAATCTGTTCGCCTGACAGCGCTGGAAACTCCATTTATCGGTCAACCCTTGACCCAGTCGCTGATCCGCCACGTTCAGGCACTGGTTCCTCAGGTGATCCATCCACTGAGTGATATTCGAGGTTCAGCCCAATACCGGATTCATCTGGTACAAAATCTGCTTCAACGTTATTTCTTTGACAATCAGAGTATTGCAATCCGGCAGGAACAAACCGGACATCAATATCCACCGATTAAAACGAGGTTGACTTATCATGCGTAAACTTATCAGTCAGCCCTATACGGCACAACCGACCCACTCTCAGCATCGATCAAATGTAGTCGGTCACTCCTTACCGCATGAAAGTGCTAAAAAGCAGGTTTCCGGAGAGGCTCTGTTTGTTGATGATTATCCGGAACCGCACGGATGCTTACATGGGGCATTAATCACCAGTACCATTGCCAAAGGCACCATCAAGCACCTCGATCTCTCTGAAGTACAGCGGTCTCCGGGAGTTGTTCGCGTCATTACCCATCACGATATTCCGGGACATAATGAAATTGGCACGATCCATAAAGGCGATCCGCTCCTGTGTCAGCATGACATCCGTTATTTTTGCCAACCCATTGCCTTTGTTGTCGCGAAAAGCCACCAACTCGCCTGTCAGGCTGCACAGAAAGCATTGATTGAATATGAAGAAGCCAAAGAGCCAGTGATCTCGTATCAACAAGCATCGCAACAGGCGCATTTACTCCCGCCCCACCAGATGGGAACCTACCAAGGACAGACGTTTTTAGCGGAAGGGACTGACCGGAACTTACCAAGGACAGACGTTTCAGCTTACCAAGGACAGACACTTTTAGTGGCTAATCCTGTGAACATCCGTGGTACGCTGGCCGTGGGCGGACAGGAGCATTTTTATCTGGAGGGCCAAATCAGTCTTGCCGAGGTGACGGAAGACGGAGGCATTTTTATCCGGGCATCAACCCAACATCCGACCGAGGTACAAAATCTGATTGCAGAAGTGCTGAACATTCCTTTCAATCACGTCACGGTTGATATACGCCGCATGGGGGGTGGGTTCGGTGGCAAAGAAACGCAAGCCGCAGCATGGGCTTGCCTTGCCAGTCTGGGCGCAAAACTCACCCAGAAAGCCGTTAAATTCAGGCTCCCGCGTGCAATCGACATGTCAACGACTGGTAAGCGCCATCCCTTTTTTAATCGTTATGAACTAACGACCACTGACGATGGAAAAATTCTGGCTGCGACTATCGAAGTCAATGGATTATGCGGTCATTCAGCCGACTTGTCTGACGCAATTGTTGACCGCGCCATGTTCCATGCCGACAACGCTTATTTTCTTGGTCAGGCCTGCATCATCGGCAATCGTCTCAAAACAGATACTGTTTCACATACCGCATTTCGAGGGTTTGGTGGACCACAAGGGATGATCGTAATTGAAAAAGCTATTCAGGACCTGGCAATTACATTGCAGCAGGATCCGTTCGATCTTCGTCTAAAAAATCTTTATCGCCCGGGCAAATCCGTCACTCCTTATGGGATGGAAGTCGAGCAAACTGCTGAACTTCATGATGTACTCACTCGCCTGGAAACCTCCTGTGATTATCGCCAGCGACGTCAGGACATCCACGCCTGGAACCGGCATCATCCGGTACTCAAAAAAGGGTTAGCCCTGACTCCCGTTAAATTTGGGATTTCTTTCACAGCAACGCACCTCAATCAAGCTGGCGCACTCATCCATATTTATACCGATGGAACGGTGCAGGTTTCACATGGTGGTACCGAAATGGGCCAAGGGCTACATACCAAAATTCAACAAATTGTAGCCCAGACATTGGGCATTCCAACTGACTGGATCTTAGTGACATCGACGAGAACCGATAAAGTACCGAATACCTCGCCAACCGCAGCTTCTTCTGGTGCTGACCTCAATGGTATGGCTGCGCATAACGCGGCTATGACCCTCAAGGAGCGGCTGCTTGACTTTGCGGTAAACCACAACGAGTGTCTGTCCTCGCAGTCCCCTCAGCCACAACGAATGGCTCACGGACGTCTGTCCTCACAATCCCATCCACCTGAAGTTAAAGATGGCATCCTCTATCTTGATGGTACAGAAGTCGAATGGGTGACCTTAATTCAACAGGCTTATTTAAATCGTGTGTCCCTTTCTGCAACAGGCTATTACAGTACACCTAAAATTGGTTATGACCGTTCGCAAGCCTGCGGACGTCCTTTTTTCTATTTTGCCATCGGTGCTTCCTGCTCGGAGGTGATGATCGATACGCTCACCGGAGAGATGACGGTTGAGCGAGTGGATATTCTGCATGATGTTGGCAGTAGCTTGAATCCAGCCATTGATATCGGACAGATTGAGGGAGGATACATTCAGGGATTAGGCTGGCTGACGACGGAAGAGCTGGTCTGGAATGATCGTGGACATCTTCTTAGCCATAGCCCGATGAATTATAAAATTCCAAGTATCTGTGACTATCCGAAACAGATGAATATTGAACTTTACGACGTCCCCAATCCAGAACATAGTATTTACCGTTCAAAAGCTGTCGGTGAACCCCCTTTTATGCACGCAATCAGCACTTGGTGTGCGATTTATGATGCCATTGCTGCAATTTCTGAACATCAGTGCATTCCCAATCTTGATACCCCTGCCACAGGGGAAAGAATACTCACGGCTTGCCAGCAACAATATCAATGGCTGGCACACCAAACGCAGACAACCCCGGTTTACAGTGAAGCAGATAGCGAGGGATAAAGGATGGCTGTTCAATCATCTGTTCATACATTGGTTAGCACTTCGATGCATTGGCTGAACGCTTGTCACATGTTACAGCAGCAAGGCTACGACTACTGTCTGGCGACCATTGTTGCAGCCGTCGGATCAGTGCCACGCGCTTGTGGGGCTAAAATGGTGATCACGACACAAGGACAGTATGATTCTCTCGGGGGAGGTAACCTGGAACGGCAAGTGATAGAGACGGCCAGAACCGAGCTGCAACGTCGTTGTCAGCACCCCAATCAAGACCCCACAGTGTCAATCGAGCGATATAGTCTAACCGCTGATCTGCAACAGTGTTGTGGTGGAGCAGTTCAGGTTTTGTTTGAATATTTCAACACGCAACAACCTCATGTCGCTATTTTTGGTGCGGGCCACATTGGTCAAGCGCTCGCTCCCATTATTAATAAGTTACAATGTCACGCAACAATTTTCGATTCTCGCCCGGACTGGTTGGCGCCACTGAATGAACAAGGAATGTCAACGCAATGTTTTGACTCCACTGAAACAGTAATCTCATCGTTACTCCCTCACACGCATCTGGTGATCATGACGCACGACCACCGTTTAGATTATGACTTAACCAGACTGGCACTGGAAAGACAGAGCTTTCCATACATTGGCCTCATCGGGTCTGAAGGTAAAAAACAACGTTTCATCTATCGGCTCAAAGAACAGTTAAGCCAGCCTGAGCTCATCTCTCAGTTAACTTGCCCAATCGGGCATCCCGACATCAAAGGTAAACGACCAATGCAGGTTGCTCTCTCCATTGCGGCGCAGCTAAATATGCTGTTTGAACAACAAGACGCGCCAGTTCAGCGCCCAATAGACATTGCAACAACGGTGACCGATCCAGTCCCAAAAAAGCAACAGCATCTTTGGCAACAAGCCAATACGTTACTTAAAGAGATATCCAAACCACCCTATCAATAAACATAAGGAAAGAGATGAACGCTGCAACTCGAACGATTCAGTTAACTCAGCCCCAATTGGCTCAAATCTGTACCAGTACCTCATGGCAGCAGCTCATGCTCGCTCATATGCCGAGCCCCGACTACGCAACATTGTGTCAAAGAGCTGATGCAGCATTTGCGCAACTTTCAGAGTCTGACTGGCTGGAAGCGTTTGCCGGCCATCCGATGATTGGCGATCTTGACACGTTACAAAAAAAATATAATCAGGGAAAACTTCTCAGTGAACAAGAGCAAGACAAAATCAAACTGGCATCGAAAGCTGTACTGCACGATCTTTTGTATTACAATCACGTTTATCTGAAGAAATTCGGCTTTATTTTTATTATTTGTGCGAGCCAACAATCGGCAAAACAGGTCTTGGAACAGATAAAGGCAAGAATCAAAAATAATCGCAGCGATGAATTGATGAATGCGGCCATAGAGCAACAAAAAATTAGTCGCCTGCGTATGGAGTCTTATCAATGAGTATATTAAGTTGTCATATTCTCGATACCAGCTCCGGTATGCCTGCTGCCCATGTACCCGTCACACTTTATCGTTATCAGGCTGGTGAACCGCTTGCATCGGCAACAACCGATGCCGACGGTCGTATCCGCTTTGCAGATATCACTTTATCATCCAATCACTATACGCTCTCATTTGATGTGGCATCTTATTGTGAAAACACCTTCGGTCAGGCATTTTTTCCCAAAATCGATGTGCATTTTCATGTGACGGCACAGAAGCATTACCATATTCCATTACTTCTCTCGCCCTACGCCTATTCAACCTATCGTGGAAGTTAAGAGTTAAGTATGCAGAAAACATTTCACCGGGGAGAGATTTTGCATTTCCCTACAAGGACACACAGTCCTGAACACAATTACCAGTATCTGAACGATGGCATTCTCGTTATCGAACAAGGAAAAATCATTGATTTACTCGATACCGATGTTTTTTTTCAGCACCACTCTATTGCCCCGGAGCAGATAGAAACACATTCGGGGTTGCTGATTCCGGGCATGATTGACAGTCATGTTCACTATCCTCAAATGGAAATGATCGCCAGTTATGGCCGGCAACTGTTGGAATGGCTCAATGACTATACATTCCCAGTCGAAACAAAGTATGCTGACGCATCCTATGCAGTACTGCAAGCTGACGCCTTTCTACAACAACTGTTTGCTCACGGCACAACAACCGCCAGTGTTTTTGCCACCGTTCATTCGCAATCCGTCGATGCTTTCTTTACCGCAGCGGCAACTTATCAGGCCAGAATGATCTGTGGCAAAGTATTGATGGATCGGCATAGTCCCAAAAATCTACGTGATACTGCCGATTCAGGCTATCGTGAGAGTAAAGATTTACTGGAAAGATGGCATCATCAGGGACGGGCCTTGTACGCGATTACGCCCCGATTTGCGCCGACAAGTACACCAGAACAACTGGCGTTAGCAGGACAGTTGGCCCAAGAGTACCCAGATGCTTTCATTCAGACACACTTAAGCGAAAACATAGATGAAATTCACTGGGTCAAAAGCTTATTCCCGGACTCACAAGACTACTTGGATGTTTATGAACGATATGGATTAGTGCGCGACAGGGCATTGTTCGGTCACGGGATTCACCTTGAGCCAAGAGAGTACCAAGCATTGGCCAGCAACCATAGCAGCGTGATTTTCTGCCCAACGTCAAACCTCTTCATCGGCAGTGGGTTATTCCCCTATTTTACCGTGAAAGAGCATGGGATACCGGTTGCCATTGCCAGTGATGTCGGGGGCGGTACCAGTCTCAATCTACTGGTGAATCAGGCTGAGGCTTACAAAATTCTGCAATTACAGCATCAAAACCTCAATCCTTTTGAATCGTTATATCTATGTACACAAGGGGCTGCTGTTGCAATGCAGTTAGATCACCAAATTGGTAATTTAAATCCCGGCACAGAAGCTGACTTCATTGAACTCGATGTCAATGGCACACCGATGCTCAAACAACGCATGGCGCAAGCAAAAACATTGGAAGAAAAATTATTTGCTTTAATTATGCTGGCAGATGAACGAGTTATCCATCAGACCTATGTGAACGGACAACGGGTTTATTGTCGCCCATGAATTACGAAAGATTTCGGGACATCAACATGGGCCCCGAAATCTTTCAAAGAGAGTCGGTCAGCTAACCATTTACCCTCGATGACATTGAATATTATCTGGTAAGTTTTTGGCTTTTAACGATAAGTGTTGTTGATCCAAGCGGACAATATCCAGTGTCCCTCCCGCATGTTTAGGAATATATTGTTTAAGATTGAGCATCGCTTCCCACTCAGGATGCGTCAGGTTCTCAACCTTTAAATCATTCGCCTCAAGGATCAATTTATCTCCTTCCACTTTCCAACTGCCATTTCCAACAACAGAATATGACACTTCGATGGGCTGTCCCGGCAAACGGGCAACCAGTGTTCCCTTGGTCACATACTTATGAGATGCAAGATAATGTTCCTGAGTAGTTAAATTTAACTGATATAGGGGCTGACGAAGAGAAGCGGTGCAATCCCACTTTCCCCGCAATAAAGACACATTTTCAACGGCTTGAGCTGCTACCGAAAATCCACTGAATAAATAGCAGCATAGCAAATAAAAATAACGCATCACAATTTTCACTTCATCTGAACAAGTTACCGAATCATAGCTAATTTTAAGCTGAAAGTGTCAGACTCAGGTTGAAACTGTTACAAGGACAGACGCTGTTGTGTTACAAGGACAGACACTTTTGGGTTTCAGAAACAACCAAATGATTAACAGGAGACGATAACAGGGCAAATACTTCAATTTGTCACTTGTAATTCTGTCAAGAACCATGCATCTTTAGTCAAATTAAATATTTGATAAAAAAGGATAATATAAGTGAATATATCCAAGGCACTATCATTCACCAGCATGATTTTATTAAGTGGTTCTGCAATGGCATCGGTTACAATTGATCTCCCAGAATCTGTTAATGTTCTGGTTGCCAATGGTGGTAAAGCAGAGATATCAAGTGGTGGTTTTTTTAGCTCACAAAGACAATTACAACTGGAAGACGGGCTACAACAAATTGTCTTTCGTTATGAGCCTTTTTTTCAAGAAGGTAAAGACAATATCGGCGTAGAAAGCGATGTGACGATTGCTGTATTTAATGCGGCAGATACCGAGCTGACACTTCAAGTTCCCCAATATAGAAGTTCGCGTGAAGCTCGGGAACATATCAGTAGTATGCAATGGTCACTTACCAATCAAGACGGACAAAAAATCTCTGTCACGCAGGACAAACTACTCAAAGACGGCATTCAATTCGGACGCAACTATCATACCGAGATGTCAGTTTACAATCAGTCTGGCAAAGTGGCATCCGTTCCTGAATATGCCCCGCAATCTGGTCTATCGGGTAAAACGATTCCAGCTCGCTCGCTCAAATCTTCTCAAACCAAAGCTTCAGCATCGACAGCGGAGACAATGTTGCGTTACTGGTATGAACAAGCTGATGAGCAAGCTCGGGCTCGCTTTAAACAATTTATCAACCAGCAATAATTTTCTCATAACTCAAAGTTGATCATTCGGTTCGATACCGAACACATTTGATTTATTCGTGAAGTGCCACCATCTCTGGATCAGAATGGTGGCATTTGTTTCATTGAAATTTAGATAACGACCAAATCTTTTTAAACCACCAATTGCTCATCACGGTACTTGATATGCAATACCCATTCGTTTTCCTCAACTCAACAACTCAAATGTGAAGTCACTTCAAGTCTCACAGCCACTATTCTCCGATGACGATCACTAACTGGTATAAAAGATAACGTTATGGCAAGGTACTATTATAAAAACAAGCCATGCTATAAAAACAAACCATAAAAAATTGCTAAGTAGATAGATTGATCATAAGGATAAGCAACATGAAACCGATAACATCCGCAGTCGCTTTATGCCTACTAATTGGTATAGCGGGTTGTCAGAGCACACCGCATCAAAAACCATCGGATAATCCAACCGATGAACAATCCCAGTCTTATGTACTATTTACTCATATCCAAACCACTTATCAGCAATGGGATAAAACGCTCACGGATGTTGAACCTTTCAAAATCTACTCCGAATCCCATTACAGAAAGCTACAAGATGCATGGAAAGATGCTCAAGCGTTATATCAGGAGCTTCAAACCGATCCATCAAGATCCACTCAAAGCGTGTCGATTTTCTCCAGCCAAACCTATGCAGACAAATTCAACCAGTATATTGACACCATCGAGCAGCAGCTAAATCAACTTCGAGCCTTCAAAGAAAAAGCGGATCATTTCCTTGCCGATGCGATTGCTGAAATGGATTACTTAACCAAGATCGACGCACAACACTATGATGCCAAAGAATATCAACGCGTGAATGGGATGTATCATGATCTGTTTGAATATGTTGCTGACGATAAGCTAGAAAAAGCACAGACAAAACAGGTGGTGTTTCTGAATACCTCTCGGAGCCTTGAAGTCAAGATCATGCGCCTCAAATATGTCCAGCCATTACAGAAAAAACTCACGTTATTAAAACAGGAAGATTTTAACGAGGTGGCTCCCATCACCTTTGCTAAAGCCAGCCATCAGATCCAATTAGTCGAAGCAACTGCTCAGTCCAACCCTAGAGATATTGAAGCCATAGAAAAAGCAGCACACCTTGGTCAGTTTGAAATCGCTCATCTCGAGCAAGTCACACACATGGTGAAACAATTACGCAGTATTGAAAACGGTCAGTTCGAACCGATTGTTCTTGAGATCGAAAACAAACTACTGGCCATTTCACAAGCTATCGACCATTCAGACTACCGAGATCAAGTATTAAGAGAACAAACGAATCGTATTCTGGAGAGTGTCGCAACCCTGCAACGGCTCGCGCAAACACAACAAGAAAACTGGCAAGCTAAAAATACGGCACAGCAGCAAAATAATCAGAAGCTACAAACAGCACTGACAGAAGCCAACCAGCAGCAACAAGCACTACAAGCACAACTGCTTCAAGAACAGACGCATGTGAAAAATCTAGAAACCTTGGTGGCACTATTAAAATCACAGCAACCATCATCAAAAGCCGCCCCTCAACCGGAGCAAGACAAATTGAAGGAAGCGGACAAAAGCTCAGCCTCCCAGCAAACGCAAACGGAGCCGGAAAATATACAGGCACCGTAAATTACACGTATTCCAACCCATTTATTTTTCAATGATTGTTGATCACAGGGATGACAAGTCTGTCATCCCTGATCGTTGTCAGGATTAATCACCATTCGGTGGGCTCGTCTTCTAGGGACAGACGTCTTAACAAGGCATTTCGTCTTCTTGTTTTCTCATGAGGACAGGCATTAAAACCAGCAAGTATGCCATACCTTATCAACATCAACGTTACATCGAAAAAATCGACATGACTCGTATGATGAAAATCACACCCTTCCCCACTATTTTCTAATTCGACATACTTCCAGCACAGTTCATTAATACGGTTTCTTTTTATGACCATCGCCAGAACACAGTTGGTTTCTCCTGATATCACAGCCTACTACCACTGCGTGTCACGTTGTGTCCGGCGAGCCTTCTTGTGCGGTGAAGACCAACTGACTGGAAAGTCCTACGAACACCGACGTTACTGGGTTGAGCAACGCATTCTGGCTTTAGCCCAGGTATTCTGTATTGATATCTGCGCCTATGCGGTGATGAGCAACCATTATCATTTGGTCGTTCATATTAATCGGAAAAAAGCAGAACAATTATCGGACAGAGAAGTCATCATACGTTGGGGAAAGGAGCATCACTTGCCACTACTGATCCTGAAATATCTAAAAAATCAGGCCTCCACTTTTGAAATTCAGACCTGTCGAAAAATTATTCACCTCTGGCGAGAGCGACTCTATTCTCTGAGCTGGTTGATGAAAGAGCTCAACTTCAGTATTGCTAAACAAGCCAATCAGGAAGATCAGTGTCGCGGACATTTCTGGGAAGGTCGATTTAAATCTCAGGCTTTACTGGATGAGAAAGCGCTGCTGGCAGCAATGGCCTATACAGATCTAAATCCGGTTCGAGCTGGTATCGCCAAAACACCAGAAACTTCAGAGTATACATCGCTCAAGAGACGGCTCGACTCATTGAATGCGCATCAAGCACCGCAATCGAAGCTCTTTCCATTTGTGGGGGAATCTTCTCAGCAAAAATCTGATGGCATTCCATTTCGCCTGATTGATTATATTGAGTGGGTTGATTGGATTGGGCGACAAGTTAGGGAAGGAAAAGCGGGTCATATTGACGACAAACAACCAGCCATTCTCATCCGATTGTCTATCAGTCGCACCGACAGCTTTGACTTATGTACCCGACTAGAACGCAGGCGATGTATATGGATTGGTTCATCGAAGCGACTTCAAGTCGTGAAATACCAATTGAATAGACAGCGTTTACATGGATTATCCGTCTAAATTAGCGATCCAAATATCCTTCCAATTTGCATCTGGCAATTCCTAACAATTGCATCAAGCTAGTCACTCGACGCTATACACACCATTTAAGCATCCTCCTATCATCTATCATCTATCATCTATCATCTATCATCTATCACCCTAACTCCATATCAGAAGATAGCCAAACTCATCACCTATGGAGAAACACGGCTGCGGACTTAGAGTGTGTGTCCTCGTAATTAAGTGTATGTCCCCGTAATAATTACATAATTCGCCACTTGTGACTTACCAACGCTTGTGGCAAATTAACCATTCAAATATGTTTGAGAAACACGTTGTTTATCCACTTTACTTACCATGGTCTCCCATCCTTTATGAAAAAGCTTTCAAAACAATGGTTGTTATTTGCTATCATTTTACTTTTGGTTCTTTCAGGTGGTCTCACTTACTGGTGGTTACAACCGGAACCACAGCCGATTTACGTGACACAAACAGTGAAAAGAGGTCACATTGAAAACAATGTCCTTGCGAATGGGATGTTACAAGCTTCCAAATTAGTCAGTGTCGGTGCGCAGGTCTCCGGCCAAATTGTGAATTTACCTGTCAAGCTCGGTGAGCAGGTCGAAAAAGGACAGCTCATCGCACAAATCGACAGCTTGACACAACAAAATAGTATCAAAGAATCCCTCGCCTCTCTTGCGAGTTTGAAAGCACAGTATCGCGCTAAACAAGCGCAAATCCATCAAGCACGACTAGCCTATGACCGTCAAAAAGCGATGCTGGCAGACAATGCCAGCTCAAAAGCCGATTATGAATTAGCCGAGTCAAACCTAGCTGTCTATCAAGCAGAATTGGATCAGTTGAGTGCCAGCATTGAACAGGCTGAAATCAATGTTGATTCAGCCAAAGTTGATCTGGGCTATACGACAATTTCAGCACCGATGGACGGCACGGTTGTTTATACCGCAGTAGAAGTTGGCCAAACCGTGAATGCCAACCAGACAACCCCTACCATCGTTGAATTGGCAAACCTAAACCAGATGACTGTGAAAGCAGAAATATCCGAAGCAGACGTCATACATGTTCATTCGGGGCAACCTGTCTACTTTACGATTCTAGGTCAGCCAAACCATCGCTATCACGCGACTTTACGTGCTATTGAACCAGGTCCGACAGTAATGGACGGTGACGATAGCGATATGACATCGAATGACTCAGAAGCAATTTATTATAATGGCTTGTTTGATATCGATAATCCGGAGGGTGTGCTACGCATCGGTATGACGGCCCAAGTAACGATCATCCTCAATCAATCTGACGATGCGTTAATTATTCCCTCTCAGATCTTACGCCCCAGTGACAATGATCCAAACGGTTATCAAGTCCCGGTATTGGTGAAAGGTCAAGTCGAGTTTCGTGATGTCACGATTGGCATTAACAATAAAGTCCGGGCAGAAGTTCTCAGTGGTCTGAACGAAGGTGATAAAGTGATTCTCAGTTTACCCAGTGGTGACTCGTATACACCTCGTCGTTTCCGTCGACCGATGGGGATGTAATACATGAAGGACGCATTACTCCATTTGTCCGGTGTATCACGCACTTTTCCTGCCGGAGAACAGACACTGACCGTATTGAAAAACATCGATCTCACGATTGAACGCGGTGAAATGGTCGCAATTGTCGGTGCCTCCGGTTCGGGGAAATCGACACTGATGAATATTCTTGGTTGTCTCGATAAACCTTCACAAGGCAATTATCTCATCAATGGACAAGATACTTCGACAATGCGCAGTGACGATCTGGCTCAACTCCGTCGGGAATATTTTGGGTTTATCTTCCAACGCTACCATTTGTTGGGTGATTTAACCGCAGTCGATAACGTTGAAGTCCCCTCCGTTTACGCAGGAAAAGCTCGCAAAAGTCGTCGAGAGCGAGCAAGTCAACTGTTGACACGCCTTGGATTGGGCGAGCGTTTAGATCACAAGCCCAGTCAGCTCAGTGGTGGACAGCAACAACGGGTCAGTGTCGCCCGGGCACTGATAAACGGTGGTGATGTCATCTTAGCGGACGAGCCCACAGGGGCTTTGGATAGCCACAGCGGTGAAGAAATGCTCAAACTGCTGCAAGAACTGCATCAAGATGGTCACACGATTATCATCGTCACACATGATATGCACGTTGCACAATTCGCGGATCGCATCATTGAAATTAAAGACGGTGAAATCATTCGTGATCAACAGCATCACAAACAATGGCACAATGCACACCGAGAAAGTCCGGCCCCGCAGCCACAGCGTTGGTTCAACGGGGATCGTTATATCGAAGCCTTCAAAATGGCTCTACTGGCCATGTCGAGCCATCGTCTCCGAACCTTTTTGACTATGCTGGGAATTATTATCGGCATTGCATCTGTCGTATCAGTCGTTGCCTTAGGTACCGGATCTCAACAAGCCATTTTGAAAAACATCAGCTCAATGGGTACCAATACCATCGATATCCGCCCGGGAAACGGATTTGGTGACCGGCGCTCCGACCGAATCAGAACACTGAGTGCCAGTGATGGCAATGCACTAAAAACACTGCCTTTTATCGATAGCGTGACCCCATCGCTCAGTAGCAGTGTCACCATCCGTTATACCAACAAGGCTGTGACAGCAAGTATTGAAGGTGTCGGGACTGAATATTTCCGTGTCAAAGGTTATGAGATTGCAACGGGGCAATACTGGGATAGCCACAGTGTTCAGTCATTAGCTCAGGAAGCAGTGATTGATCACAATACAAAACAGGAGCTGTTCCCACAAAGCAATCCAATCGGCCAAGTCATTTTTCTCAATACCTTACCCGTCCGAATTATCGGTGTAACCCAGCCGAGAGAAAGTGCATTCGGCAATAATGATTCACTGACAGTCTGGGTTCCCTATACCACCGTCTCCAGTCGGATGCTTGGTCGCCATTATCTGGATCGGCTCACGGTTAGAATCAACGATTCCGCGCCCAGTCAGGCTGCCGAACAAGCGATCATTGCTCTCCTGAAAATGCGACACGGTACACAGGACTTCTTTACGATTAACACGGATACCATCCGCCAGAGTATTGAAAAAACAACCGCAACGATGACTCTGCTCATTTCGGCAATTGCCGTTATCTCACTTATTGTCGGTGGTATCGGTGTCATGAACATTATGCTGGTTTCCGTCACGGAAAGAACCCGGGAAATCGGAGTACGCATGGCGGTCGGGGCAAGGCAAAGTGATATCTTACGCCAGTTTCTGATTGAAGCAGTGTTAGTTTGCCTCTGTGGTGGCGTGTTAGGAATTTTACTCGCCTTCCTGATTGGCGTCATCTTTTCGTATAGTGGCAGCGATTTCCAGATGATTTATTCCACAGCATCCATTATTACCGCATTTCTCTGCTCGACACTCATCGGGATACTGTTCGGATTTCTGCCTGCACGTAATGCAGCCCGTCTGGATCCAATCGAGGCACTGGCAAGGGATTAATGACCAATGAATTCAATCATGCTCAAACCATTGTTTAACATTACTATATCTACCCTACTACTGTCGGGTTGCAGCACGCTAACTCACACAAAGTTCACCCCACCACAGGTAGACATTCCGGCCACATGGCAGACACAACAAGTGACTGATCAGGTCAGTCTAAACCCATGGTGGGAACGATTTGACGATCCACAGCTCAATCAACTCATTCAACAGATGTTGCGCATCAATAATGATCTGGCGCTGGCTACACTCACACTACAAAAAGCTCGTCTGGAAGCCGGCCTAAGTGAAACCGATCGATATCCTGAATTGTCATCCACACTGGCGACTTCACATTCTAAACTGTTGGATTCAGGCAACAATAGTAAAAGTTACTCAGCCAACCTCTCTGTCAGTTATGAATTGGATCTATGGGGACGTGTCGCTTCATCCGTCAATGCAGCCCAATGGACAGCGATTGCTAGTGCCGCAGACAGGGAAAGCACCGCACAAAGCCTCGCCTCAACGACGGCTTCATTATATTGGCAAATAGGTTACCTAAAAGAGCGGATCGCACTCAGTAACAAAAGTATCGCTTACGCCAAACAAATTCTGGCGCTGGCACAACGCCAATACCAAAGTGGCGCGGTTTCTGAATTAGATGTGCTGGAAGCCAAACGCAGTTTAGCCGGACAACAAGCCGACCATAGTGATTTACTGCAATCCTTGACCGAAGCAGAAAACGCGCTGGCCATCCTCTTCAATCAACCCCCGAGGGAGAGTCAGTTGCAGATTCAGTTACTCCCCCAAGGGCCAATTCCTGAAGTCGCCGCTGGCGTACCGGCTGATCTGTTAGTCAGACGACCTGATGTCAAAGCCGCACTCTATGAACTGAAGTCAGCTCTGGCAACCCACGATGCAACCGTGGCCGGATATTTACCGACTCTGACCCTGACCGGTTCTGTTGGCGACTCTTCTTCGCAATTGCGCGATCTGCTGACAGATCCACTCGGCACGCTGGGGGCAGAGATCGTCCTGCCATTTTTGCAATGGAATGAAATGTCACTGAACCGAAAAATCGCTGAAACCAATTATCAAACGGCGCTGGTGAACTATCGTCAGACTCTTTATACCGCAATGAAAGATGTTGATAATGCACTCTCAGCCAAACAGCACTATCAATATCAGAAGCTCAGACTCAAAGAACAGTATGATGCAGCAACAGCAGCAGAACAGATTTATGCCAGTCAATACCATCATGGTGCCGTGAGTATCCGAGACTGGCTGGACGCACAAGAAACCCAGCGGAGTGCGCAGGAGTCATTACTGGAAAATCGCTACAACCAGTATCAAATTCAGGCCACGGTGTATCAGGCATTGGGAGGAAGTGATATTGCACCGCCACTTACGGTACGCAATCCTTAAATTCATCTGCACAAGATCACAGAACGGCCGGTATGAACCGGCCATTTTATGGACACATGACTGATTCAGCCCCGGACTCAAAAATCAGATGGCTGATATTTCAGATACCGCCCACTTACCCAAGCCACTTCATTGCGGAACTGAATCATCGCCCAACCTCGTGAAAACCGATAGACATAGATGTTCTCACCATACACCAACTGGCCGACCGGGCGGCCATCCAGTAAATTATCGCCACGCACATTCAATCGCTTTGCTGTCACCACATAGTGACCGGCTCCCCGGTAAAGTGTTTTCCGGCTCGCTTTCTGAGCGGGTGAGTTAGATTGAAGCTGGTGATGAGCGCTTTTCTGAACATGATAACATGCCTGTCCTTTCAGACAGCTATTGGCTTGAGCAGTGAATGTGAAAGACAACCCCAGACAAAACAGCATTATTATTTTCATACGTTTTTTCATCATTTTTTCATACTTTTGTATATACAACCTTGCGGTATTATTGTCCAATATGGAACATATCGCATTGACGCATATTCTATACACAACTGACTTCAAGATACAGTTGTTGCATAACAATGACTCATTCCAATTCAGCATATGAATGATTTAACTGACAATCAACCATGCGTTTTGCCTGAACGGCAAAATCGCCAGAGAGGCGTGATTGAGCTCAGGAACGATGAAAACCGCTATGATGTTGTGTTTCAGGCACTACACTTTAAAGCGATGAATGATCTGGTTGGCACTCCCCCGCCATAATAATGCCGGGTCGTATTGCTCCTGCTCAAACTTGCCATCAATCAACACATCGACCATCTTAACGACGGCACGCTGTTCCTCTGACAGCTCTTCAAGCGTATAACCAGTCCACATCCAGATATCCTTACCGGGACACTCATCTTTAACCCTTTTCACGAGTTGATAAATAGCAGTTAAATTAGCGGGATGAAGCGGGTCTCCCCCCGACAGCGACAGGCCACGCCGATAAATCCGAGTATCCTGTAAATCAGCAATAATCTGATCTTCCAACGCTTGCGTAAATGGGTGACCAGAATTAGGAGACCATGTACATTGGTTATAACAGCCCCGGCATTGATGCTCGCACCCTGAAACAAACAGGGTGCAACGCGTGCCTTCGCCATTAACCACATCAATCTGATGGTATTGATGATAATTCATAGTAATTACAGATGTTTCACTCGTCGTTTGACTTCTTCTTGCTTACCGAAATTAAACGGACGCGCATCAGGGCTGCCTAAATAACCGCATACCCGACGAATCACAGAGACTTTAGCCGGATCATGGTTACCACATTTCGGGCAGACAAACCCTTTACTGGTACAGGAAAACTCTCCGGTATAGCCGCACTCATAACATTCATCGATCGGAGTATTGGTACCGTAGTAAGGCACCCGGCTATAGCTGTAATCCCAGACGTTTTCCAGCGCTTCAACGTTACGCTGCATATTCGGGAACTCGCCGTAACAGATAAAACCACCACTCGAAATCGCCGGATACGGCATCTCAAAGTCAATCTTGTCGTATGGATTAACTTTTTTCTCAACATCCAAATGGAAACTGTTAGTGTAGTAGCCCTTATCCGTCACACCGTCGATCACACCAAACTCTTTGGCATCGATACGGCAGAAACGGTTACACAAGTTTTCACTCGGTGTGCCGTACAGGCTGAACCCATAGCCAGTTTCTTCCGCCCAGCGGTTGGTAGCTGCTTTGAGATAGCCGATAATTTTAATTGCTTCATCCCGGAGTCTTTGATGATCATAAACATGCTGTTGATCACCAAAAAGTGCATTGATCGTTTCATGAACCCCAATATAGCCCAGTGAAATCGATGCCCGACCGTTTTTAAAGATATGGGCAATCGGCTCATCGGCTTTGAGTCTGACACCACAAGCACCTTCCATATACAAAATCGGCGCAACCCGCGCACGGACTTTCTCTAAACGACTAATACGGGTTTCCAGCGCCCGACGCGCCAGTAACAAACGTTCATCGAGCAGTTGGTAGAAACGGGTTAAATCCCCCTTGGCCTGCAATGCAATCCGTGGCAGGTTCAGACTTACGACTCCGAGGTTATTCCGGCCGTCATGAATCAATTCGCCATGCTCTTCATAGGTACTGAGGAAACTCCGGCAACCCATCGGGGTTTTAAAGGAACCGGTCACTTCAACCACGCGATCATAGTTAAGAATATCCGGATACATCCGCTTGGTCGCACAATCGAGCGCCAGTTGCTTGATATCATAATTGGGATCACCGGCTTGATGGTTTAAGCCGTCTTTAATTGCAAAAACAAGTTTCGGAAACACTGCGGTTTTATGATTTTTACCTAAACCGGCAATCCGGTTTTTCAAAATAGAGATTTGAATCAGCCGCGACGCCCAACTGGTACCCAGACCAAAACCGAATGTCACAAAAGGAGTCTGTCCGTTGGCAGTGTGTAATGTGTTGACCTCATATTCCAGCGACTGAAATGCGTCGTAACACTCTTTTTCAGTCCGCGCCATCGCAAATGATTCGGGGTCGTGAATGTCCCATTCGTGGGCAATATCAAGATGTTTGTGATAGCTTGCCAGCACGTACGGTGCCAAAATTTCATCAATGCGGTTAATAGTTGTACCGCCATAAATATGGCTGGCAACCTGAGCAATAATCTGAGCGGTTACAGCGGTTGCTGTCGAGATCGATTTCGGGGTATCAATTTCTGCATTGCCCATTTTAAAGCCGTGCGTCAACATCCCTTTCAAATCAATTAACATACAGTTGAACATCGGGAAGAAAGGCGCGTAGTCCAAATCATGATAGTGAATATCACCAACTTCATGTGCTTGAACGATATCACGGGGAAGAATACGAGTCTTCGCGTAATGTTTCGCGACAATCCCGGCCAGCAAGTCACGCTGAGTCGGAATCACTTTGCCATCTTTATTGGCATTTTCATTCAGTAAGTCAGCATTGCTTTCATTGATTAAACCTTCGATTTCTCGTGTCAGCGCGCTCTGTCTCTCTCGGGCAATATCACGATCATGACGATATTCAATATAAGAACGAGCCAGTGATTTGTAGGGCCCCTGCATCAATTCGTTCTCGACCAGCGTTTGAATTTCTGCAATATGAACTTCTTTGTAATCCTTGAGCTTCAACTCAACAGCCAGCGCAACATTTAAGGCATAGATGGCCAGTTCTTGATCAGCATGTTCGGCTGCGGCTTCAACCGCAGCCTGAATTCTGTCGCGATGAAACGCGGCTCTTGAGCCATCGCGTTTGATTACAATCGGTTTCACTTTTTCTCCTTACCCCTCATCGTTCACTTTAGATGAAACACATGATATAGGGTTTCATATCGATACATCAACACTACATATTGTAGTGCATTTAACGAAAAGCCCCCTACGCATGTATTGATCAAGATCAACAAAGCACAGCGAATGGATAAGATAAACACGATTATTATCAGCAGATCTCATTTATGAAAGAACATCACTGAAAACCGAAATTTTTTCACCACAAGGGTGGATTTTTCACGCCAAACGGTTTCTCATCACCGCAAAATACAACACAGGAATCACGATCAATGTCAGTAACGTGGACACAAAAACCCCGAAAATCAAACTAATCGCAAGCCCGTTAAAGATTGGATCATCCAAGATAAACAGAGAACCAATCATCGCTGCCAGCGCTGTCAACAAAATCGGTTTTGTCCGGACTCTGACAGAATTAATCACGGCTTCGGAAAATGCCATCCCCTGAGCATGCTCCTGACGGATAAAATCCACCAGTAAGATAGAATTACGCACAATGATCCCGGCTAACGCAATCATGCCAATCATTGAGGTTGCGGTGAATTGTGCATGCAGGAGTGCATGCCCCGGCATCACACCAATCATCGTCAGTGGAATCGGAGACATGATAATCAGCGGTGTCAGATAAGATTTAAAATGCGCCACAACCAACAGATAGATCAAGATCATACCGACAGCATAGGCAATCCCCATATCTCGAAAAGTTTCGTAGGTAATTTTCCACTCACCATCCCACAATACCGCAACCTGACTGAGGCCCGAGGGCTGATGGATATAGTTCTGCTCAACCGGAAACGGCAGTGTTTTCATCCGGCCGGCGATCTCAAACATGCCATAGAGCGGGCTGTCAGTGCGACCGGACATATCTCCGACCACCATCACCATCGGGACCAAATTCTTATGCATGATATAATCATCTGCCGCGATCTGACGTACCCGAACCAAATCAGACAGCGGATATGCAATCCCGTCCTGACTGGTGACTCGCATCTCAAGCAGTTGTGACAGATGCGCTTTATCCCCTTCAGTTGCCTGAAGCTGAATCGGAACTGGGTACTTACTATAATCGGTATGCAAATAACTGACAGGTTTACCACCAATTGCGGTCGCCAGCGTCTGTACAATCGAGGCATAAGACACTTGAACCAAAGCCGCTTTACGACGATCAATCATCACCTGCCACTGTTGATGCGGTTCCGGCAGATAAATATCCACATCGACAATATCAGCGCTGGTTTGGAATAAGTGACGAATCTGTCTCGCGGCTTCCGAGCGCACCGCAGCCGTCGGCCCATAGACTTCAGCTAAAATCGGAGACCAGACCGGCGGGCCCGGAGGCACTTCGACCACTTTCACCTTCCCGCCAAATACGCTTGCAACAGCCACCAGCTTTGGCCGAAGCTCGCCGGCAATCTGATGGCTGTCTTTATCCCGCTCGCCCTTGGACAGCAAATTCACCTGAATATCCCCCTGATAAGGACTAGAACGAGTAAAATAATGCCGAACCAGACCATTAAAATTCATTGGCGCTGCAGTCCCGACATAAATTTGATAGTCGTGAACTTCAGGTGACTGATCGAGCACGGCCGCCATGTCGAATAACACCCGCTGCGTGCGTTCCAATGATGTGTCATCCGGCATATCCAGTATCACCTGAAATTCAGATTTATTATCAAACGGCAACATTTTCAGAATCACGGCCTGATAAACAGGGAGCAATAGTGAACCGATAATCAGCATCACGATCCCGCCACCGAGTAACCAACGATTACGCCGCTGACGGGGCGATAACACAAAAGGAGCCATGATTCGCTGCACAAGTACCTGATTCGGTTCTTTTGGCTGGTCATGAGACCGATTGCGCAATAATTTTACCGCTAACCAAGGAGTTAAAACAAAAGCGACAGCCAGCGAGATAAACATCCCCATCGATGCATTGATCGGAATCGGGCTCATGTACGGCCCCATTAATCCGGTGACAAATGCCATCGGTAATAGTGCCGCGATCACAGTAAAGGTCGCCAGAATCGTCGGCCCCCCGACCTCATCGACGGCATGAGGCAGCGAAAACTGCTGACCTTTTAATGCCATATGTCGATGAATGTTTTCCACCACCACAATGGCATCATCGACCAAAATACCGATGGAAAATATCAATGCAAACAGAGAGACGCGGTTGATGGTAAACCCCCATGCCCATGATGCAAACAGAGTCATCATCAGGGTAATCATCACCGCGATGCCAACCACAATGGCTTCTCGCCATCCCATGGTAATCAGCACAAGGATGACCACCGCACCAGTGGCAAACATCAGTTTGCCGATCAAAGTATGACTCTTCTCTGCAGCCGTGTTGCCGTAATTGCGCGTCACATCGACTTTCACATCCGCGGGGATCAACTGATTCTCAAGTACCTGCAATCGCGCTTCAACATCCCGGGCAACCGCCACCGCATTTTCTCCGGATTTTTTAGCGATTGCTATTGTAACAGCGGGTAGCAAAGTGGATTTATCACTGGTCCAAACATGCTGAGTCGGGGTATTGGCACCTAAACTCACGGTGGCAATATCACTGAGGTAGACAGGCGCCTGATTATGCATACCAACCAAAAGTTGTCTGACATCCGCCACGCGATGGAGAAATTGCCCGACTCGGACCGGAATCGCTTGATTATGATCCGTGACGATCAACTGCGAAGAATGGACGTTTGCAGACTGAAATACCTGATTCAGTTGATCAATGGTGATACCAAAACTATTCATCCGAACCGGATCGAGCCGGACATCAACAATCATGTCATGTCCCCCGACGGTATAAATATCCCGGGTTCCGTCAATGGTTTTCAGCGCTGTTTCGAGACCATGTGCCACTTCCGTCAGTTGTTGTTGCGTCATCTGACCGTCGGGATTACTGAGGGTAAGGCTGACAATTGGCACGTCTTCAATGCCTCGTGGTTTGATCACCGGCTCACCGACACCAACACCGCTCGGCATCCAATCTTTATTCGAATACAGTTTATTATAGGTTCGCACCACTGCATCATTGCGCGAAACACCCACTTTAAAAATCGCAACAATCAGGGCACCGTCCGGCTGTGAAAAAGAATAAATATTATCAATGCCCTGAATCTCAGAGATAATTTGCTCTGCCGGGTTGGTAACCAAATGTTCGACTTCTGCCGGAGAAGCACCGGGAAAAGGGATATAGATGTCGGCAAAAGTCACATCAATTTGTGGTTCTTCCTCTTTCGGAGTCACCAGCACGGCAAACACGCCCATGAGTAAACCGACCAATGCTAACAGAGGAGTTATGGCCGAGTGTTGAAACAGTGCGGCAATACGCCCGGAAATGCCCAGTTTTTTTTCCATTATGCGCTCCTCTTACTGTGCATCGATTGGAAAAGCATGGGTCACAATCTGATCCCCGATTTCCAGTCCGGATAAAATTTCAACCGAGTCACCATAGTCTTGCCCGAGCCGGACCGGATTCAGTCGCTGTGCGTTTCCCTCATCCTTCACACGAAACACGGCACTAAGCTCTCCTCGTCTGATCACCGCAGTTTTCGGCACCAGTACAACCTGCCTGTCCCCGGTATGGAATGACGCTTTCACCCACATCCCCGGCGCAAGTTCAGCGTCACTCATATCTGGTAATCTTAAGCGAATCGTAAACGTATGAGATTGCGGATCAGCATAACGAAATAACGTATATTGGCTTGGTTGCAGTACACGCCCATCCGGCAGTTCAATCGAAAACTGTTGCGCCTGTGTCACCAAAGCACGATATCGCTGCGGCATTTGAAATTCGACCCGCAGTGGTGACATCCCATAACCACTCAATAATGGCATTCCGGGCGTGACCGTTTCTCCCAACTCAACATGACGCTGGGTAACAATCCCGGCATAAGGCGCTTTAATACTGGTATAGCCTAATGCATCTTTCGCCTGCACCACCGCAGCCTTGGCAGCTTGAACAGCAGCAAATGTGGTTCGGGCACGCGCTTCCGCACTATCGAGTTGCCCTTGAGAAACCGCCCCTCGTGAAATTAACTGTCGAAAACGTTTCACCTGTGTCTGAGCTTCGTTATTCTGAGCAATGGCCTGATTCAGTTGCGCCATCGCTGCATCGTAAGATGCGGTTTGTTGGGTTGCACTGATTTCAAGTAACACATCACCTTGTTGTACGACATCATTCACATCCACGGCCATACCGACGACGCGTCCGGAGGTTTGAGCTGCAACTGTCCCTTGATTGACTGGCTGCACAATCCCATCGAATGTGACTTGCTCCGGTATCATTTCACGCGCGACTGTTAGTGTCTGTCCCGCTAACAACTCTCCTGCCTGCGCCTCTAAAACCGTCTGTCCCGCTAAGACCACCACCAGACCCAAGGTCAATTGCCGTATGTGCTGCTTCATCAGATTCCCCTCCTTTGGCGAACCTCTTGTTGTTTTCATTGATGATATGCCTGATTGAAGTTCACCGTATCAATCACTCACTGCATAAATACAAAACGCATTGCTTTTCACAACAAAATTGTTTTTCACAAAATTGCTTTTCACCCAACCCAATCACGACTTCCCACTTTGTGATTCTGGTTCTTCACAAAACAACATCTGCAAATTGACGATGATCTGTGCGGCCCGACTATCCGTCAGTGAATAAAACACCTGCTGTGAGGACTTGCGGCACTCAACCAAATGATGTTTACGCAGTACCGTCAAATGCTGAGAGAGCGCTGACTGACTCAAGGTTGAATTTTGTTGGAGCTGCCCGACCCCGACCTCGCCCTGTATCAGTTGGCACAAGACCATCAGTCGTTCAGGGTGTGCCATCATTTTCAAAAAATCAGCCGCTTCCTGAGCATGGGCTTTGATACGCTCAATCTCTGTGACTTGGTTAAGATCATGGTTGACTTGCATGAACACTCCACGAAAAAGATTTCTATGATTTATTATATTAGGCAAAACTTATTTAGAAATGCAAATATTAGATTATATTAAATTAGACTTAACTAATTTTTAGTTCTATAGTCTCTTCTATAGATCGATAGTTAATTTTAGGTTGATAGTCACTTTTTAGAGCGACCATCACAAGAAATCCCCACAAGGAGTATGTCATGACTATTGAAAATGGCGTTCGAATCATTGCGGGCAGTATGGTACTGCTTTCCGTTATTTTGACTTATTTTGTTCATCCCTATTTTGTCTGGTTGACTGTTTTTGTCGGGCTCAACCTCATTCAAAGCGCATTGACAGGTATTTGTCCGGCTGTGTTCATTCTCAAAAAGCTCGGATTGAAAGCATAGTCTCAGTCTCAAACGTAAAAAGGCTTACTTATGACAAAAATTGTAATTATCGGTGGCGTTGCCGGTGGCGCTTCAGCAGCAGCCCGGGCACGCCGTCTTAGTGAAACAGCACAAATAATCATACTCGAACGCGGTCCGTTTATCTCTTTCGCCAACTGCGGATTGCCATATCACATCGGTGGAGACATCAAAGAGCGCGGTAATCTTCTGCTGCAAACGCCGGAAAGTTTCCTTGCGCGTTTTAATGTAGACGTACGTGTGATGAATGAAGTGCTCCGCATTAATCGCGCAGAAAAAACCATCACGGTGCGTCATCTGCCAGACCAAAGTGAATACACCGAAAGCTATGACTTCTTACTTCTAAGCCCGGGAGCGGGTCCGATTGTTCCGCCCATTCCGGGGTTAGATAATCCGCTAACGCATTCACTGCGCAACATTCCTGATATGGATAAAATTATCCAAACCATTCATACCAACCAAGTTGACCACGCTACCGTTGTCGGTGGTGGCTTTATCGGTTTGGAAATGATGGAAGCCTTTCACCAGCTTGGGATTAAAACCACGCTGTTAGAAATGGCAGATCAGGTGATGACGCCAGTAGACCGTGAAATGGCTGGCTTCGCTCACGCAGAGATCCGCGCTAAAGGTATCGATTTACGTTTAGGCACGGCATTGAAATCGGTTGAATTCAAACCAACGACTTCACTGGCAAGCATGGATTCAGGTCAGGCAGAGCACCAACACGTGGATGGCGAGCTTGAGCTAACACTGAGCAATGGCGAAACACTCACTACTGATATCTTAATTATGGCGATTGGTGTTCGCCCTGAAACTAAACTGGCGGCAGAAGCGGGCCTGCAAATCGGTGAGCTTGGTGGTATTTATACCAATGAATATATGCAAACCAGCGATCCATCTATCTACGCGGTGGGTGATGCCATCGAAGAGAAAGACTTCGTCACTGGCAAACAAACTATGGTTCCTCTAGCAGGACCGGCAAACCGTCAAGGCCGTATGGCTGCTGATAATATGCTTGGCCGCAGCGAAACTTACCAAGGTACTCAAGGTACTGCGATTTGTAAGATCTTCGACTTAGCAGTGGCTTCAACCGGTAAGAACGAGAAACAGCTGAAACGTGAAGGCGTTGAGTACCAAAAAGTGTATGTCCACACAGCAAGTCACGCCAGCTACTACCCGGGTGCTGAAGTGGTTTCGTTCAAAATGTTGTTCGATCCAAAATCAGGCAAGATTTTCGGTGCGCAAGCGGTGGGTAAAGATGGCATCGATAAACGTATTGATGTGATGGCTGTGGCTCAGCGGGCGGGAATGACGGTT
Source organism: Vibrio rubrogenes (assembly GCF_059641415.1). Lineage (NCBI taxonomy): Bacteria > Pseudomonadati > Pseudomonadota > Gammaproteobacteria > Vibrionales > Vibrionaceae > Vibrio > Vibrio rubrogenes. The sequence continues at coordinate 14,837 of NZ_JCARSY010000013.1, read as the reverse complement.
GAACAGCTTCAGCATCTCGAACTCACCTACGCACCGCCGTATGGCAGCGCCAAAGATGTAATTAATCAAGCGGCATTTGTGGCAACCAACCTGATCAAAGGCGATGCGGTCGCGATCCATTATGATGAAGTCGATCAGCTTACTGCGGATCAGGTTCTGCTTGATGTCCGTAACCCCGGAGAGCTACAAAACGGTTATCTGGAAGGCGCCATCAATATTCCGGTGGATCAACTGCGTCAGCGTCTGGATGAATTACCGAAAGACAAAGAGATCATCATTTATTGTCAAGTTGGGTTACGCGGTAACGTCGCCTATCGTCAACTGGTCAATAACGGCTTCAGAGCGCGTAATCTCATCGGTGGTTATCGCACTTACAAGTTCGCCACAGCATAGTCAAGATGTGGTCATGGACGTCAGTAGCCAGCAATATATTGCTGGCTACTGACTATCACAATTGAACAATCCACAACAACTATTCGCTGACAAATACATACAAATCGCCACGACAATGGTTAATACTGTACTCAATGGGTCGACCAGTATTATCGAATGCCGTCTGCTCAATCAAAAGTACAGGGGTATGTTCATTGATGTTGAGCTTCTCAAGTGATTCTTCGGTTGGCATTTTGGCTGACACCCGGCTTTGAGTGCGGGAAGGTGTAATATTCTGACTTTGAAAATAGTCGTAAAGTGACAGCTGGATTTCATCGGGGTCATGAATCAACGCTGATGGGACATAAGACTCTTCGATAGAGACAGCTTGTTCATCAATATAACGGACACGCTTTAGCAGAAACACTTGTTCACCTTGTTTGAGGTTCAGTGTTTTCGCAATGTCGGCGGAGCAAGGCACAGTATCTTTTTTAATCCATAAGGTGTCCGGTTTTTTCCCGGTTAACACAACTTGCTGAGAAAAGCTGGTTGCAGTCTTCCCTGAATATTCAACCGTTTCACTGATCATGGTTCCCAAACCTCGAGAACGTACAATCACCCCATCTTTATCCAGTAAATCTAACGCTTTTCTTACCGTAATCCTTGATACCCCAAGTAATTCATCAAACTCTCGCTCGGTTGGGATAAAGTCGCCACCTTTCAGGATATGCTGTTGCATCGCATGTTTAACGGACTCTGCAATCTTGAGATAGAGCGGAGATTTATCCTGCTGCGCAATACGAGTTTGGATAAGGTCGATAAGAGGCTGATACGTTGTCATAAGGTTCTAATTTTTATCAGTAATGCAGCCAGTATAACGGATATTAACAATGGGTACATGAGACGTGAGACGAAGAGCTAAATTTGAGGTGATCTAGCTCTCAGTTTTAGTTTATTGATTAATGACGTTTTGAGATTTTAAGCGTGAGCCTACTTCTCGAACCAGACACCACAAATCAATGCGAGTCATATGCACGCAAATACTTTGTAATTTGCTCGACACTTGGCGCACAGTCTCCCCCTTCATGGCTGACCACATAAGATGCCACAGCATTGCCCAATAAAACGGCATCAGCAAGATCCCAGCCTGAACTTAAGCCAGCCAATTGTTCCCATGACCCGAATCCGCGGGAAATCACGCTCAACATCAAGCAACAATACAGGGACAAACAATACAAGGACACACACTTGAACAATACAAGGACACTCTTCACTCCTCACACTATAAAACACCACCACCACAGAAGTTATCCTGTTTTTAATAAAATAGATTTTTCCTATTGAATGAATAGCTACAAGTGATTTTATTTTGTATTGCGGCAATGCGAATATACTTCTCGAAGGCAAGATATTGCAAAGCTAACCAACTGAAAGGAAAGTGAAAAGATTATGATCAACACAAAAATCAAACCATTTAGTGCAACCGCTTATAAAAACGGTGAATTTGTTGAAGTCACAGAAAAAAGTGCCGAAGGCAAATGGGCAGTATTTTTCTTCTATCCAGCAGATTTTACATTTGTTTGCCCGACAGAATTAGGTGATCTTGCAGATCATTATGCTGAGCTTCAAGAGCGTGGCGTTGAAGTATTCTCTGTCTCAACTGACACACACTTCACGCACAAAGCATGGCACGACAGCTCTGACACTATCGGTAAAATCCAGTATTACATGGTCGGCGACCAGACCGGTAACATCACCAACAACTTCGGTGTGATGCGTGAAGGTCAGGGTCTTGCAGACCGTGCAACATTCCTTATCGATCCTGAAGGTGTGATTCAGGCAATGGAAATCACTGCTGAAGGCATTGGCCGTGACGCTGAAGACCTGCTGAGAAAAGTAAAAGCAGCACAATACGTTGCAGCACACCCTGGTGAAGTTTGCCCGGCAAAATGGAAAGAAGGTGAAGAAACACTGGCACCTTCGCTGGACCTTGTCGGCAAAATCTAAGGATTTTCTGATTTGAGAGCGGGCCGGATGTACCAAACGACCAACGCATCCGGCTTGCTCTCCCCCATCTTCCAATTATCTAGAGTGGTCACTCTCTTTATCTAAAGACGTTGTTATCTAAAGACAAGGTGTAATCAAACATGCTAGACCAAGCGATCAAACAACAATTAAAACAATATCTCACAAACTTAAAAGAAGATGTCCGCTTAGTGGTCAGTCTAGATGAAAGTAAAGCATCTCAAGAAATTCTTTCTCTGGCTGAAGAAATCGAAACATTAAGCGACTATGTCTCGGTGGTTCATGACAATGCGGCCAGTGAGCGTAAACCGGTTATGGCAGTGACCAACCCGGAAAAAGGCACGCAATTGCGTTTTGCCGGGGTGCCGATGGGACACGAGTTCACCTCATTGGTTTTAGCGCTGCTCCATTCGGGCGGTCATCCGATGAAACTTGAAGACGAAACCATCACACAGATTGCCAACCTGCATAAAAAACTGGATGTGGAGATCTTTATCTCGCTCTCGTGCCAGAACTGTCCCGATGTGGTTCAGGCTTTCAACATGATGGCAGCGATCAATCCGGACATCCGAGTCACCATGATCGATGGCGCCCTGTTCCAAGATGAAGTCAAACAACGGGATATTCTGGCGGTGCCGAGTGTGTTCGTAAATGGCGAATTATTCGGGCAAGGCCGGATGTCACTGGCAGAAATTTTGACCAAACTGGATGATGGTGCCGCTGAAAGAGCAGCCGCCAGTCTGAATGAAAAAGATCCATACGATGTTTTGGTCGTCGGTGGTGGCCCGGCTGGTGGTGCAGCAGCTGTTTATGCCGCTCGTAAAGGCATCCGGACCGGAATCGTTGCCAAACGACTCGGTGGTCAAGTCATGGATACAATGGCGATTGAAAACTTTATCTCGGTCAAAAGAACCGAAGGGCCCAAACTGGCAGCGGATCTGGGTGAGCATCTCAAAGAATATGATGTGGATGTCATTACTGATCAGCAGGCAGACCGACTGATGGGTGCAACCTATACCGACGATGGTTATATTCACGTCAATCTTGAAAGCGGTGCGACACTCAAGAGTAAAAGTGTCATTCTCAGCCCGGGCGCACGCTGGAGAGAAATGAATGTGCCCGGAGAGCATGAATACCGTAATAAAGGCGTAGCTTACTGCCCACACTGCGACGGGCCTCTGTTTAAAGGCAAGAAAACCGCTGTTATCGGTGGCGGAAACTCCGGTATTGAAGCTGCCATTGATTTGGCAGGGATCGTCGAACACGTTACGGTCCTTGAATTTGCCGATGTGCTGCGTGCAGACCAGGTGCTGATTGATAAAGCAAACTCTCTGCCGAATATTGATATCATCACCATGGCACAGACGACCGAAGTGATCGGAGACGGCAAGCGGGTGACGGGTCTTAAATATAAAGATCGCCATACCGATGAAGTTCATACGCTATTGTTGTCTGGTATCTTTGTGCAAATTGGTTTGGTTCCCAATACCGAGTGGCTGAAAGATTCTGATGTGACGCTCTCACCAAGAGGCGAAATCGAAATCGGTAGCCGGGGGGATACCAGTATGTCGGGTGTATTTGCTGCCGGTGATGCGACGACTGTCCCTTATAAGCAGATCATCATTGCCATGGGCGAAGGGGCCAAAGCCAGTCTCGGAGCATTCGATTACCTGATTCGTCATCAGGGCTGATATCCGTCAACGAGTGTCGCGTTCATAACCGACAGTCACTACAACAATTATTCCCCATGACGCAAAGCGGGCGCTGAACATCAGTGCCCGTTTTTTCATGGATATCTCAAACAGCTCCAGCTCCTTCTATTGTCTGTCCCCTCAGCTCCTCAACTCATCAACTAGTGTCTGTCCCTTTAATTTGTCCCTTTAATTTCTGGTGTCTGTCCCTTTAATTTTTCTCTTCAATTGTCTGTCCTTCCAATGATTCCAATGCAGACTGAAAAATATGCTAGTTATGCCTTTTGTACCTGAATTGTCTATAGTTGCGTATGAATAAGTCATATACTGCATAAGGAAAGTTCAACCATGCATAGATATCTCTTGATAATATTTGTGATGATCGGTGCTATCAGTTGCAGTGGCGGAGACTGGCGTACTGCAAGCCGAGAGCCCGCAGGTATAGCTCCAAAACCGGAGCAAGAAAAAGATGCGGTGATTGAAGTGTATGCCGCAGAGGCATTCGGCTGGCGAGGCTGGTTTGCCGTGCACACTTGGATTGCCCTGAAACCGGAAAATGCTCCCGAATATACTGTTTACGAGGTTATCGGCTGGCGACTCAAGCAAGGACGTCCGGTTCTGACCCAGTATCAGACTAAACACCCGGATCGCTACTGGTATGGTTCTAAACCAGAGAAAGTGTTGTCACTCCAAGGCACAAAAGCGAGTCAATTGATCCCTGAAATTACGGCCGTCATTGAATATTATCCGTGGGCAGATGAATACAACCTGTTCCCGGGGCCAAACAGTAATACATTTCCGGCATGGGTTGGCTTACAGGTACCGGCACTGGGATTGAAAATGCCTTTCCGAGCCATCGGGAGCGGCTACGCCAATTAGCTCAATTTATGTCATAAGACATCAAATCAGACTGCGTCAGCCGCAGCCTTAATTTGTGCCTTTCAGCATCACCGGCTAGCAACAGCAGAATCAGCTCACCTGATCAAGCTCAACCAGATTGTGTGGTTGCCATGGAGAATTAATCGAATCAGGCTGAAGCTGAATTCGCCACATTTCCCGGTAACCCTGGAAATCTGTCCGAGCATGAATCGTTGTATGGTTATTCAGTAGCACCAGATCGCCATTGCGGAACTGATGCTTAAAACACACGACCGGATCCATACAAATTTCGAGCATCCGATCTTCCAGTACATTCATATCCTCATAATGCTCTGACTGCTCAATTGTCGAATAGTTAGGTTGCAGTGCTCCGGCATGATCGCGATCATCCCACATTTCCCACCAGCGAATCGTATCTTGTCCGGTCCATGGACAGGTGATCAATAACGGATAAGATTTGCTGTCTCCACCGAAGTAACTTTCCCGGGTCGAATAACGCAGTACCGTATTTCTCAGTTGTTCCCGTTCCCTGCCATGAATTCGCAGTGCTGCCAAAGCCGTATCTGCCGTAAGATTCAGTCCATGAATATCGGCATCAACCGGTTCATTTCTGTGACAGTAGAGCACAAACTCATTGGGAGTAAAATCTTCGTACTGATATCGCTCCTGACTGATTCCCATATAGGGAGGAGGACAAAGCAAGTCCCAGTGCATAGGTAGCGCTTCCTGAGAGTCGGCAGAGGAACTCGGCTTGTCCTGATGTCCTTCAATCGGTGTGATGATGTGTGTATAACCGAACTTCCAGGGTACCAGAGCACCGCGCTGACCATACCACTGTTCCAGATCTTCCGGCTCAGCGAATGTGTTAAATCCTCTGAGAACGACGGTGCCGAACTCTTTGATCAGATTCTGGATATCCTGATGTGCGATAGCCGAGACCGGGCAATCATTATTCTCATTGATCAACATAAGCCCGAATTTCTCGCGATAAAGCACTGCTTTCACCTGACTGAGTAATTGTTCATTTTCCTGAGTGCTGGCCGACAGACGGATATAACACCAAGAGCGATCGTCATACGTTACCGGAAGAACAACGCCATCCCGTTCAAAGTGGCTCTGCCTAGTATCCGCAATAAATCGTCCACTTGATGCATCAAACAACATCGCACAGTGCCAGGGTGTTTTAAAAGCACGTTCCTCAAACAAATAAAGTGAGTATTTCTTACCAACCATGGCGTGCTGATGGATACTCAAACGAATACAATCCGGGAATTTCTGATTGAGAAAGTTATCCAACGCACGTCCCTGTACCATCATTCCTTTCGCAATTTCGGCCAGACGCAAACGCCGTTTTTTCGTAGAAAGATCTGCCAGTACATGACACTGATCCTGATTCATGAATTTTTTCAGACCAAGATAAGTGTTATTCATCTTGTTATCTCTTAACTTCAGTTCTGCGAAGTTTTCTTCATAACCCGGCTCACCATACTTTTCTTTTAGTCCTCGGAAATATTCAAAATCCTCCAGCTCATCAAACTCTGAGAAATGTTCAAAATTGACAATCTTCAGAGAATCACTACAGTTCATCCTCTTCACCATTTCACGAAGGTGATCCGAATACTCGTAATGATGATCAATATTGACAGAAATATAATCAGAAAATGTATGATAATCTGAGAAAATATAGAAAGTAATCCCGGGGTCATAGACCGCCTGTATGTCCCGAATCGCCTTCACAAACTTTCGTAAAACCAAATACTCACCTAGATCAGGAGTATGACTAATAACTTTGTCTAAGTTATTAGTTTTACATGGAAATGCGGGTAATAACAGTTGCACTGGCTGTTCTTCAGTGACAAATTTTCTGACCTGATCTTTCAACTTCAGTAAGCCATGAATGCTGGCATCAAACTGTGCGATTAACTGATTCAGTAATATAAATGTAATTTCTTCGATCTGACGTTCTTTTCTATTTTTCAGCATGAATCTACCCCCCTCATCTTAATAATACAAATGTAATTAACAGATATTTATTCAAAAATTTTATATCTACAACAAATTAAAATTTCAGACTACGCAACTAATAAAACACTACAAAATGTATTTTGAATTTAGTTCTAAAACTAATAATAAAAGCCCAAAATCTGATGAGTGCATATTATTATCATAGACATGCATATGTACTAGATGTAAAAATAGGAACGAACTGTTAATAATAGAGGAACAGTCATGTTGGATAATTTAAAACGTATCGCAATATTTAACAAAGTTGTTGAATGCGGCTCCTTTACTCAAGCCGGAAAAATGCTTGGTATCGCGAAATCAAAAGTGAGTGAGCAAATTTCATTATTAGAAAGTAATCTCAATGTTCGTCTCTTACACCGTACAACTAGAAAAATCAGTTTAACAACCGAAGGGGAAGTGTTTTACCGTAATAGCCAATCACTAACTCATATTGCAGAGACTGCAGTAAATTCTGTTGAAAATATGGTCAACTCCGTGACAGGGATGATTCGTATTGGTACAACGGTTGACTTCGGAGCCTATTTTCTGACCCCACTAATCCGCAAGTTTCACGAAGAGTTTCCGAACGTTAATTTTGATATTCAACTTGAAGACGGTTTGCAGGATCCAGTTGAGCACAACCTCGATTTAGTCATCCGCATAGGCGAGCTAAAAGCCTGTTCACTGGTCGGCCGAATCCTTGCTCCATTTGAATTGGGTTTGTATGCAACTCAAAGTTATCTGGACACTCATCAGCCGATTCATACATTAGAAGATTTGAAAAATCACGCCTGGATAACCCTAACCCGCCTACACCATGATACTTTAACCCTCTCCAGTAAGGGAGGAAAATTTTATCAGGATATTCATATAGATACAAAACATCAGAGCAATTCTCCCCTCGGTGTCATCTCGATGATTCAGCAAGGACTCGGTATTGGCCTCATTGCGAATTTTCTGATTAAAGAACTTGATGACACAAATCTGGTACGTCTGTTTCCTGAGCTCTCTCAACAAAATCCCAATATCAAGATTCTCTACCCATCCCGGAAAAACATTCCTCTGAGAACCCGTCTTTTCATCCAGTACCTGATACGAGAGATTAACTCTGAATTTATGGAACAACCGATGGTATCAACTCTGTATACTGAAAGTAACTGAGTTTAAGTAACCAAGATAAAAGTGATTATCCACAGTTCAAACTTATTCTATTAATCTGACCATCAGATCCGAATATATTGACAGTCGGGCACGAAATATTATTCATTCACGTGATCAAAGTTCACAATTTTATATATTACTATTGATATAATAGTATAATTAATGTGTCAATAATATAACTGGTCATTAAACATCCAGCACCATCGCTTTAATTATTTATTGTATTTATGTGTCAATTGATATATTTTATCTAGCAAGCATTATCATATACATGAAAATGTTGTGTGCATAAATATTTTTGCTCATGATATTAAACTTCACATAGAAATAGTAATATCGCACTATATATTATTACTTGGATTTATTGTATCTATATTTATAAAAATAAAATCTATTCATACAACAAAATATTTCTATATCGCAACAGAAACGAGACAAGGAAGCTAATAATATAAGTAAAAATAAATGTTATTTCCGGCAAGTCACAGCAGCTTTTTGAAATCAACGCTGTTGCTCTCGGAGCAGCGAAAACATTTAATTATCCATATATTTTCCGTTGCAGAAGCTCTATTGAAGAATACAGACACGAGAACAAATCTATCAGATAGTGGTCTAGGAAAGCGGACGCCTTGTTGTTTATGCCTACGATAATTTTGACGGACAACAGATGGTATATGCCATGCTCATCGGGCCTATCCGCACTTGTGCACATGATTGAAATGAAATAGCATACGTAAAAACAGACTAACAGTGTGGTTATTGTCTATTTTATGAATAATTTCAGATAGATACTATCATGTCGGTGAATTATCTAGTGAATTAATAGATTTGGTTTCTTTCATTTCAATTAAAAATTATCACCGATACTCATCTCAAAATACAACCAAAATACGAGCATACCTTGATTGATTCCGTCATACTGAATCATTGAAAGTAATGAGAAGTGCATCAGGACGATCACACTGTTTATTAGCTGGATATCAGAAACTTGGTTATCAAAAACTCGGTTATCAGAAACAATGGAGAATCATCATGGTGAATATTATGATCGATGGATCAACTTACACAGTCGATCCGAATCAAACACTGCTTAGTGCGACAAGAACCTGTGGGATTCCCCTGCCTTCACTCTGTGATACCGATGATGCTGATGGTATTCATCAACACTGTGAACTCTGTGAAGTTGACATTCGCGGTACAGGTATCGTCCCCGCTTGTCAGGAAATGCCGGTAGAAGGCATGGTGGTAACCACGACATCCAGTCACCTCTCAGAACGGAGAAAAAAACACCTTCAGGACATTCTTTCCCAACCGAATATCATCTGTAGTGAACCGCCCTGTCAAACCGCCTGCCCTGCCCATGTTGATATTCAGCAATATTTGGCGCTCATCGCACAGGGTCACTATCAGCAAGCGATTGCCGTCATCAAGAAAACGCTCCCAATGCCGCTGTCGATTGGCCGGGTATGCCCTGCTTTCTGTGAATCCGGATGCCAGCGCCAACAATTGGATGAACCATTGGCTATCCGCCAGTTGAAACGCCACGCAGCCGATCATGATCTGGCTGCGTTTCAGTCTTATCTGCCAGAAAGAAAAGCAGAAAAACACAGAAAAGTAGCGATTGTCGGTGCCGGACCGGGGGGACTCAGTTGCGGTTATTTCCTCACCAACGAAGGTTATGATGTCACCATACTGGAGGCCATGCCCCAAGCGGGTGGATGGCTTCGCTATGGTATTCCCGAATACCGGCTGCCCAAAGCAATTCTTGATCAGGAAATTGAATTGATGTGTCGTCATGGCATGACCATTAAGACCAATCAGCGACTCGGCAAGGATTTCCGGCTCTCGGCACTGAGTGACAGTTATGATGCGATTTGTCTGGCAATCGGTGCATCGCAAGCCAGTGGTATGGCGTACCCCGGTAGTGATCTCGATGGCTGCTATCTCGGTGTGGATTTCCTGAAAGATCACATGCTTGATCAGCAGTGTTCCGTCGGTCACAATGTTGCGGTCATCGGTGGCGGCAATACTGCCATTGACTGTGCCCGGACCGCGCTACGTCTCGGGGCACAGGCCACGATCATTTACCGTCGCTCTCGAGAAGAGATGCCGGCAGAAGATTATGAAATCGAAGAAGCAGAACATGAAGGGGTCCAATTTTATTTTCTGACCAACCCCGTCGAGAATATTGCCGATCAAAATGGCCGGGTCTGTCAGGTCAAACTGGAAAAGATGGCCTTAGGCGAACCAGACGCCTCCGGGCGCAGACGCCCTCAACCGACGGGTGAGTTCATCACGGAATCCTTTGATACCGTGATTTCAGCAATTTCACAGCAAACGGATGTCAGTTTCCTTGCTGATGACAATATCACGCTTCCGCTCAACCGGTATCAGACCATTGATGTGAATGAAGACAATATGTTCTCCGGCTCACGCAATATTTTTGCCATCGGTGATTTTCGCCGAGGTCCGGCAACCGCTGTCGAAGCCATCGCCGATGGCCGTAAAGCGGCATACGGCATTGACCGTTTTCTTGGTGGCGATATGGAAAAACTGTATACCGAATCCTTCCGGGAAAGAAATGTCACCAGAAGTCATCTGATCCGGCCGGAACATCTTGAAAAACTCAAAGACGAACTCCGTTCAATCGTTCATGGTGATACACAAGAACAACTTGATCAGGCACTGACACAAGCAATGCAGCACATCCTGAGAGCTAAAATGCCGGAACTGACATTAGCAGAACGCCGGCATAACTTTAAAGAAGTCGAAACAGGCTTCACGGATCAGGTTGCGATGAACGAAGCCCGTCGCTGTTTAAGCTGTGGTTGTCCGGATGGGAATGACTGTAAACTCCGCCACTATGCGACGGATTATCATGTCGATAAGTCTGTACTGCCACATTCAGATTGTGCTTAAGTTAATAAAAGTGCTTCAGTGAACAAAGCAGCACTTCAGTGTCCGAATTTGCAGCAATGTTATCGTAATTGTTAGGCCGAAACACACCACCAAAATAGCACAGGGGCAGATTTATCTGCCCCTGTTTGGTTTCTACACACGAGCACCGCTCGGCATCATTTAATGACGGGCATTGATGAGTAAGGGTTCATTTTGCGTCGCAACCAACACCACCGCCACTGTTTTCGACGTCGGTGTGTCGCTCCAGTCCCCTTTACTGTCGAGTGGGATCAGTGCATTCGCTTCCGGGAAATACGCAGCTACATTTCCCTGAGGAATCTGATACGGGACAACCTTGAAGTTATAAATTTTCCGTTGGACATCATCGGTCCAGACCGTCTTGATATCGACTCGCTCTTCCGGTTTTAATCCCAGTAACTCAATATCTTTCGGATTCATGAAGATCACCTGCCGCTCTCCCCGAATGCCCCGATAACGGTCATCATACCCATAAACCGTGGTATTATACTGATCGTGTGAGCGCATCGTCTGAAGAATAAAAACGGGTTTATCGGTCATACTCTGCGGGTCAAACGACAATATATGCTCCGGTAGTTCATTTGCAGCCATCACCGCTTTCCCCGACGCTGTTTTCCAGTTCAGCTCTCTGGCACTATTCCCCAAGTAAAACCCACCCGGTATATCGAGGCGTTGATTGAAGTTGTCAAAACCGGGAATGGTTTGTTCAATCAAATCACGGATACGATCATAGTTATCCGCCAGAGATTGCCAGTCGATCGGGTTATGCGCCCCAAGAGTCGCTTTAGCGATACCAACCACAATCGCCACTTCAGAATGAATCGACTCCTCACTCATATCGACCCGTCCGGATGAAGCATGAACCATTGAGAATGAATCTTCGACCGTGACTCGCTGTTCACCACTGGCCTGCATATCAATATCGGTACGCCCCAGACACGGCAATATCAACGACGCTTTACCCGGATTTACATGACTCCGGTTCAGCTTCGTCGCAATATGGACAGTCAGTTCACATTGACGCATCGCTTCTGCTACCCGGGCCGTATCCGGTGCTGCCGCAACCAGATTGCCTCCCAAACCGATAAAGACTTTACTGTCACCACGCGCCATCGCCTGTAATGCGTGATGGACATTATGACCATGCGCTTGTGGCGGACGGAATCCGAATACCTTTTCAATATTATTGAGCAACGCTTGTGGCGGGTGGTCATTGATACCCACAGTCCGATCCCCCTGCACATTCGAATGACCACGGACAGGACACAATCCCGCTCCCGGTTTGCCAATTTGACCGAACAACAATTGTAAATTGACAAGCTCTTCAATAATGGCAACCGAATGTTTGTGCTGCGTAATACCCATTGCCCAGGTCACTATGCGTCTTTCCGCATGAAGATAAATATCGGCCGCTTGAATAATTTCATCCTGAGTCAGGCCTGATTGCTGAGTAATAGCCGACCAAGGGGTTGCTTCAACCTGTTCGAGGTATACGGATAGTCCCTCTGTATGCTGTTCTATAAACGCTAAGTCAAACACCGACTCGCCCCGTTGTACCGCTGCCTGATGATATCCCAGCAGCACTTTAACGATGCCGCGGACAACAGCCATATCGCCCCCCAGTTTCGGCATGAAATAGTGGCTGGTTGTCGGTGTCGAACTGTTACTGATCATTTCAAATGAGTGTTGCGGATTGGTAAAGCGCTCCAACCCTCGCTCTTTCAGATTGTTGAAAGCAACAACTTTGGCGCCGCGCCGATAGGCATCACTCAATGTTTCGAGCATTCGGGGATGGTTGGTGCCCGGGTTTTGTCCGAATAAGAAAATCGCATCCGCATGTTCAAAGTCATCGATGGTGATCGTGCCTTTCCCGATACCAATACTTTTCCCCAGCGCATAACTGGTTGCTTCATGACACATATTGGAACAATCAGGGAAATTATTGGTGCCGAAGCGACGGACAAATAACTGATAAACAAAAGCGGCCTCATTGCTGGCCCGTCCAGAAGTATAAAATTCAGCCTGATTGGGGTCTTCCAGTAAATTCAGATAACTGGCCACCATCTCGTAGGCATCTTCCCAACGGATCGGCTCATAGTGATCCGTTTCCGGGTTATAGCTCATCGGCTCATTGAGACGCCCCTGATATTCGAGAAAATAATCCGTCTGCTTATTCAACCAGTTTACCGAATATTGCGCAAAAAATTCCCGGCCGACCCGGCGAGATGTTGCTTCCCAGTTCACTGCTTTCGCACCGTTTTCACAAAAACGAAACCGTCCCGGAACCCCTTTCTCACCCCAGGCACACCCCGGACAGTCAAAACCGTGATTTTGATTTGTACGCAATAAGTTGGATATATTTTTCGCTACATTCTCACTTTTGAATAAATGCTGAGTCGTCGCCTTTAAAGCTCCCCACCCACCGGCAGAACCTGAATATTTTTTATAACTCATTTGCTTCTCTTCTTATTCTTGATGTTCAGAAAACATCCGCCAATGCAATGCCGTGATACGAATGCATCATTCGTATCCGGTCAATCAATCAGGCATCTCTTCCATCACATTGAGTAGTCAACAAAGACGGGACAGATAGAAACTGCATATACGCTCTCTTACAATGAACAAACGAACACGCATAGAAACGTCTAAATGATAACACGCTCAAAAACTCCCAAATGACCAAAAACGGCAAATATCAGTTTAGTTTCACCGCAAACGATGCTGGTTATTTGTTAGGAGGCCGAACTCATGCTGAAAAAGAAAGAAACCTGACTTGAATGCATCGAAAATACTCCTTAGCAATGACCGGGGTCAATAAATAGCCTTCAACCCAAATTTTTACTCAAATACTTGTTTTGCTATATTCCATACTAGTTGTTGAATATTGATTAGTATTTTATGTAATTTCACGCCAAGGTTACTGACAAAACCAAAAATAGAATCATATTTTTCATTAATGAAACTTTTTGCTTAATATTGGAATGCATGGTTGTTTTTAATTCAAAATTAATATACATGTAAATGCATATAATTTTTTTATTGACGAGTAGAAAATTCGGATGACCGAGCCGTATATTCGTGTCATTTTAACTTACATGCGTGACGCAAACATTGTCGGTATTTGGTTGTGTTCAATTGATAATTCGTATGGCCATGAAATTATTGGTCAATCTACATAATTTTATGGTTCTACCCCACAACTGAGTGATTTTTTGATATATTAATCGTTTAAATTTTACGAAATGAATGATGAAAAAACTTATATCTGAATGCCTGTATTTTTTGAGTTCACATTTTGGGCCAATCTTTAAAATTTTCGGGCCATTTATACTGATAACCACCTTCCTTGGTCCTTGGCTTAAGGCATCATTCAGTTCATCCAATGATATCTGGGTCTACTTTTTATATCTTGCTCTGTTTAGTTTCTTACAAACTTATCTTATGGCACGATTTATCAAATTCATGGCTTTTATAGCCTCAGGGAAGCAAATCGGACGATCAGTTTCGTGGAAAACTTGGTTCAGGTTATTCGTTGTATATCTCATTTACGGTATAGCAATAATGTTAGGCTTTATCGCTCTAATCATTCCCGGGATATACATTGCTGCCCGATATGCATTTGCAGACTTTGAAACTGTCTTAAATAATAGGTCTCCGATTTCTGCTTTAAATGAAAGTTGGCAGGATACCAAAGATATTGTCGGAAAGTTGATGATTGTTACCGCCTTGATGAGTGGAATTCAAGTGTTGCTTGGATACGGATTCGGT
>NZ_JCARSY010000129.1:0-389 GCF_059641415.1 Vibrio rubrogenes | reverse complement strand
CAGAGGGTAGGTTATCTGTTTTTCAGAAAATAAAAGTATGAAAAAAGTATGAGATTTTGGGTGTGGGTTAACAGTTTGTTTTCTTTCAAGCTACGACTTGAATTATTTCTCGGTCTTCAGGCTATTTCCGAACTGATGATTCTGATGTGATAGGGAATTACTCATTCCTGTATGAATGAGAAAATATGAAATCTTATTATTTTTATGAGATTTTCCTCCCGTCAATTGCCTATCAGCCAACAGTTCTCTTTCTGATCCAATAAAATAGCGTCTGCTTGAAAACCCAATATGAGGGATAGGCGTATCCGTTTATTTTTATCGGGTGCACAACGGTTAGGGATGCTCTCATGAGTGAACAACAGGCATTTTATCATTATATCAATCAGCAG
>NZ_JCARSY010000128.1:0-389 GCF_059641415.1 Vibrio rubrogenes | reverse complement strand
GAGTCAGTACGGCATGGTTGCCGTGCCGCGCATCGGCCACGAAGTGATTGTGGATTTTCTTGACGGCGACCCGGACCAGCCACTGGTGACCGGGCGGGCTTACAATGCCAGTCAGATACCGCCTTACCCGTTGCCCGAGCACAAAACCAAAACTGTGCTGCGCACCGAAACCCATCAGGGCGAAGGCTTCAACGAGCTGAGTTTTGAAGACCAGTCAGCCCATGAAAAAGTCGCCATTCATGCCCAGAAAGATACCGAAGCACTGATTGAAAACGACGCCACCACGCTCATCCGTCACGACAGTCATTTAACGGTGGAAAACGACCGTTACGAGCACATCAAGATGAATGACCATCTCACCGTTGATGGTGAGCAGCGCCTGAAAATCG
>NZ_JCARSY010000127.1:0-389 GCF_059641415.1 Vibrio rubrogenes | reverse complement strand
TAATTTTCAGGCGCTGCTCACCATCAATGGTGAGATGGTCATTCATCTTGATGTGTTCATAACGGTCGTTTTCCACCGTTAAATGACTGTCGTGACGGATGAGCGTGGTGGCGTCGTTTTCAATCAGTGCTTCGGTGTCTTTCTGCGCATGAATGTAGACTTTTTCATGGGCTGACTGGTCTTCAAAACTCAGCTCGTTAAAGCCTTCGCCCTGATGGGTTTCGGTGCGCAGCACGGTTTTGGTTTTGTGCTCGGGCAACGGGTAAGGCGGTACCTGACTGGCATTGTAAGCACGCCCGGTCACCAGTGGCTGGTCCGGGTCGCCGTCGAGAAAATCCACAATCACTTCGTGGCCGATGCGCGGCACGGCGACCATGCCGTACTGACTG
>NZ_JCARSY010000126.1:0-390 GCF_059641415.1 Vibrio rubrogenes | reverse complement strand
TGGGTCTGGGATAAACCGCTCCGCGGTCAGCTCATCTTGGTTGAGATAACCCAACGCGACACCATCACCGCCGATATGCAGCTCACCCACCACACCTTGTGGCACCGGCTGGCCGTGAGCGTTAAGCAGATAGACTTGGGTATTGCCAATCGGACGACCCAGCGGAATGCTTACCGCATCCTCAGCGACCGAGGTGATTGCATGAGTTAAGGCAAATGTGGTGGTTTCCGTCGGACCGTAACCGTTGAGCAGATGTTGTGGCGCACTCTCCGCCAGCACCCGACGGATTACGGCCGGGTCAAGGGCATCGCCGCCCACCAGCAGATAACGCAGACTTGGCAACACTGCTTTTAACCCTTGCGCATACTGATTGAACAAGCCGACTGTCAG
>NZ_JCARSY010000125.1:0-390 GCF_059641415.1 Vibrio rubrogenes | reverse complement strand
TTGACGGTCGGTCTGTTCAATCAGTATGCATCAGGGTTAAAAGCGGTGTTGCCAAGCCTGCGTTATCTGCTGGTGGGCGGGGATGCCCTTGACCCGGCGGTGATTCGGCGGGTGCTGGCAGAGAGTGCGCCGCAACATCTGCTCAACGGTTACGGTCCGACGGAAACCACCACATTTGCCTTAACTCATGCAATCACCTCGGTCGCTGAGGATGCGGTGAGTATTCCGCTGGGTCGTCCGATTGGCAATACCCAAGTCTATCTGCTTAACGCTCACGGCCAGCCGGTGCCACAAGGTGTGGTGGGAGAGCTGCATATCGGCGGTGATGGTGTCGCGTTGGGTTATCTCAACCAAGATGAGTTGACCGCGGAGCGGTTTATCCCAGACCCG
>NZ_JCARSY010000124.1:0-398 GCF_059641415.1 Vibrio rubrogenes | reverse complement strand
TTGCCAAGGGCAAACAGGGAGAGGACATTGCGCTCCATTTCATCGGTCAGGCGAGTTTGATGTTTCTTGACGGTCTGAGGGTCAAAAGAGCCATTGCGGTCACGGGGCGTTTCGAGTTCAAATTCCCCGGATGAGGTTTTGATATTTTTCCAGGACTTACCATTTTTTCGATTATCGGGTTCATCAGCAAGGTGCTGGTCAATTTCAGCGCCGAGAGCAGCTTCAGTGATTTGCTTAATCAGCGGGGTGAGCAGGCCATCTTTGCCGTTCAGTCCTTGTCCAGATTGGAGAGCTTTGGCAAAAGCCTGAACATCGATTTCGAATTTATCGTCAGACATAAAGTGTCATTTCCTTTTTGGTTCAGTTTACAGAAATGACACAGAATTTTGAACACTACC
>NZ_JCARSY010000123.1:0-440 GCF_059641415.1 Vibrio rubrogenes | reverse complement strand
AGCGCGAGCTAATGCGCTGGCACATCGACTCCAAATGCTTGGGGTGATTCCGGGACAGCGGGTTGCGGTGCGCTTGCCGCGTTCAGCCGCCTTAGTGGTGGCGGAGCTGGCGATTCTTAAATGTGGCGGTGTGTATGTACCGCTTGACCCGAATGCCCCGGCGGAGCGACTGGACTATGTGTTACACGATAGCGGTGCAACCGTGGTGCTCGCGGAATCCGGTACTGCGGTGGATTACCCGTCCCTGCATGTCTTAGAGATGACGCCGTCGCTGCTCAATGAAACCCGTGATGAAGCAGTTTCTGTGCAGGTCAGTGGTGATACCCCGGCCTATGTGATGTACACCTCAGGCTCGACCGGTCAGCCGAAAGGTGTCGTCGTACCACATCGGGCTATTGCCAGACTGGTGCTGAATAACGGCTATATGGCGGTGCAACCGT
>NZ_JCARSY010000122.1:0-467 GCF_059641415.1 Vibrio rubrogenes | reverse complement strand
GGCGCGAGCTAATGCGCTGGCACACCGACTCCAAATACTTGGGGTGACTCCGGGACAGCGGGTTGCGGTGCGCTTGCCGCGTTCAGCCGCCTTAGTGGTGGCGGAGCTGGCGATTCTCAAAGTCGGTGCGGTGTATGTACCGCTCGACCCGAATGCCCCAACCGAACGTCAGCGTTATGTACTGGATGATTGTGGTGCCAATGTGTTGATGACCGCGTCGTTGATGACTGGGGTGGAAACGGCTGCCGATACCTCGCCACTCACAGTCGTGACGCTGACAGATTCAATGCTGGAGGAACTGCTGAACGAACATGGTACAGCATCCGTGTCGGTGCCGGTCAGTGGTGATACCCCGGCCTATGTGATGTACACCTCAGGCTCGACCGGTCAGCCGAAAGGTGTCGTCGTACCACATCGGGCAATTGCCAGACTGGTGCTGAACAATGGTTATATGGCGGTGCAACCTG
>NZ_JCARSY010000121.1:0-485 GCF_059641415.1 Vibrio rubrogenes | reverse complement strand
CATTACTGGCTCAGTGTCCTGACCGACTTACAAAATCGTGGTGTCAAAGATATCTGTATTGCCTGTGTCGATGGTCTCAAAGGGTTCCCAGAAGCGATTGAAACCATTTATCCGCAAACCGAAGTTCAGCTCTGTGTTATCCACCAAATCCGCAACTCGATGAAATATGTCGCCAGCAAAAATCAGAAAGCTTTTATGGCAGATTTAAAGTGCGTCTATAAAGCTGCGACGCTCAAGGCTGCCGAGCACGAACTTGATGAGCTGGAAGTCAAATGGGGGCAACAATATCCGTTGGTGATTCAGTCATGGCGCAATAAATGGGAGAACTTATCGGTGTATTTCAAATATCCTGAGCAGGTCCGCAGAGCTATTTACACCACCAATGCGGTTGAGGCGGTGCATCGGCAGTTCCGCAAGCTGACCAAGACCAAAGGTGGCTTCGCCAATGAAACCAGCTTGCTCAAGCTGTTGTATGCAGGTATGTT
>NZ_JCARSY010000120.1:0-540 GCF_059641415.1 Vibrio rubrogenes | reverse complement strand
TTTTAAACAGAGCGTGGAAGGCAGCAATCTCGATTACCAGCTCACCACTTACGAGCACTTCGATGCGCCGGGGCGCTATAAAGATGATGCGACCGGCAAAGCGTTCAGCCAAATCCGCTTCGATGCGCTGCGGCGTGAAGCGCATACCGCCAGCGGTCAAAGTAATCAGGCCATGTTGCAGGCCGGGGTGCGATTTGACCTCAGCGACCACCTCGATGCCGCAATGAATCAGAGCTGGCTGGTGGTGCGCATTGCCCATCAGGGCAGTCAGCCGCAGGCACTGGAAGAGTCCGGCGGCAGCGGGGCCACCACCTATGCCAACCAGTTTACCGCCATTCCCGGCGATAACTTATGGCGCTCACCGGTGGAAAATAAACCCCGGGTGGATGGCCCGATGGTGGCGACCGTGGTCGGCCCGGCCGGAGAAGAAATTTACTGTGACGAGCATGGCCGGGTGAAACTGCATTTCCCGTGGGACCGCGAAAGCAACGGCGATGAGCTGAGCTCTTGTTGGGTGCGGGTGTCACAGCAGTGGGCGGG